>JAQGKC010000501.1 GCA_028290305.1 Bradyrhizobium sp. | reverse complement strand
TTTTTTCCGCCAATTCATGGCCTCATTCTGGGCCCATTCAGTCATGACGGTTACGCCCTCTCCCCTATTAAGGAGGCGACCAGTGATTAGGACAGTCGCACTTACGTTGATCAGTCTGGCCGGACTTGGGGCCATTGCAGGCGCCGCAAAAAGGCCAACGCCACCACCGCCGGAAACCGTCAGGCCAGCCGTCGCCGGGAATAAGGCCGATCGCCTGCCGCTTGCAGCGAATGAGAATGTGCCGAAGGGCGCTGAGAAAATTGATGTTGCGTATGTTCAGCCGGCTGACGAGGTCCGAAGCAGTCCTCCGGCAGAAACGCCGCCATTGGCAACGATGGCACCTTCCGATTTAAAACCGTTAAAGGTAGACGAACCGCATAGCGCGAGGGCTACGAAGACGCATAAGTTCAGACGGAGCGCTAATCGCAGCGGGCGGATGGCCTCTGCCGATCATTCCCCGAACCAAGTGAGCGCGCCACCTCCGAACCAGGTAAGCGAGTTGAAAGAATGCTCTTCGAATGGGCTCAGCCCGCTGCTGCGAAAGCTGAACCTGTCGCCACCGTGCGAATAGCGCGCTTGCCTTTGGCGTAAGCGATTTCCTGAGATTCTTGCAACACTGGACAGGTGAAGGAAAAAGGCGCGCCCTCCCCGGCGCGGCTTCCGCTTGATCTACGCTCCGTGCTTCACATTCATGACGGCGCGTTTTTCCTGATTTTTGATCCAGCCTTTATATGCCGACACTCAAAGGCAGAGCGTGCTTCCGAGTCTGTGAATCGGAATCTTGGAGCATTCCGCGAGGTAGTACACCTTGCGGCGATGTGAACGGAGACGGCGTTTCGCCTCCCATCGTGGCCCATCCAAGTACGGGTTCCAACCTTTCAATTTCCGTCGGCGGTGGACTGCATGGTTGGCTGGCGTTTGCCCGCCGAAGGCGAAGGTCATACGTTCGAATCGTGTCGGGCGCCCCCGTGCGCAGATGGAGCAATTCCTTTCTATCGAACTCTCTGGTCGGGGGTTCGAGTCACTGGAGCGCCACCGCCTTTTACCAACCAAGCCTACGACATCTCATCCAATCCCTCGCATGAAGCAGTCGTGAGGGCAGGCTCTTACGCTCTAAATGACATACGTTGAAGGGCTACGAACCTTAGTATCGGGCGAAAGCCGCCGAGTTCTAAGCGCGCTCTGACGCCTTTCCCATTTGGGATACGCGAGCCTCGTAGACCAGTCGCGGCTCGGTTTGACTGGAGGAGACCCTATCCTTCTCAGACTGCGGGCCCGGTCCGGCCTGAGGCATTCCATCGTAGCGCACGGCGACTTCGGAAGATGCAGAGGCGGCTGAGCGCTCGAGCAATTGGCGGAGCTTCGGATGGAGACCCTCACCACGCGAGGCCGCAATCGCATCGAAATGGCCTAAAGACATCATTCCTGCACTCCCGAGTCCGCTTACATGTCGGGTAGCTTGCATCGGCGAAGGTCGGTCGCCACTCCGAATCTTGCTTTCAAATCTAAGTCGTCATTCGGGGCGGCTGGAATTTGGAGCGAAGAAGCGGAGTGTCGGTACCATGCTGATGCGCTACGTGCCCGAAAGGAAAGGGCGCACGATGACAAACGAAATCGAGGTTCAGAGACTGATCAACTTCGAGACTGCGACCGATGGCACCGCGGTCAAGCTGGTCGTCTGCGACGTCGCGAACCGCAAGATCGGCATCATCCTGACGATCGAGACGTTGTCGGCGTTGCTGATGACACTGCCGGCGATCGCATCCAGCGCCGTCAGGCGTGCGCACAACGATCCGAGCATGAGGATCACATATCCTCTCCGGGAATTTGAGATCGAGCTTGGTCCCGACAATCTTCGTATTCTGACGATCGGGACACCGGACGGATTCACGGTCTCCTTCAGCCTCACCGAGGAACTCTCGCAAGAACTGGGCAAGGCGCATCTAGAGGGCGGCGGATGCCGTGCCAAGACGCACTAGCCGTAAGGCTCCGCCCCTGCGAGTACGCCCTCAGCAAAACACGAATATCAGAGCAAGGATCGGAGTGCCGCGACCCTGACGCCATGCAAATTGGAAGCTCCTGGACGGTAGGAGACCGCGAAATGAGCTTCTCTCTTCTCAATCTCTACACGTTTGCGGCCGCGCGCGGGCAATTCTTGCGGCCGGATGTCCAGACCCTTCTCAAGGGCGCGTCGATCGGCCTTTATTCCGATTTGGCCAATCCACATGACCCTGTTTTGCGCCGAGAGGCCACGGGTCTCCGGAAGCGACTGGATGCCCTGCTCTTTGGCGAGCTATGGCGTCCGGCCCAGACCGAACGCCCCGTCCTGACAATCGTTCGCCGGACTCGTTCCATTGCTTGATGTCCGCTTACCTGCCAAGAGCGATGTAATCGCGAGTGTCGCCAGAAGTCACCAAGCCGTCGCGACTTTAGGCGGTAAAACGCTCGCAGCGCCGCGACCCGCTTATAGCTCGCTGGTGCATCAACAAGGTCGAGGAGCCCGGATCTAGCCGGTGATGCCCGCCGCACCCGATTCCGTTACCGCGAGCCGCGGTCTTGAACCACTGCGCTGGCGACCCTCGTAGCCGGGGCAGACCTCAAGATTGATTTGAATTCGAAAGCAAGAAACGGACTGTCGTAGTCCTGGCTCACGCCCAGTATTCGCGTTACCACCTAACAACGATCAGGAAGCTCTCATGAGCGACATTCGTCCTGCCAGAAGTGATGTCGAGGAACTCGCCCACCGGCGCAGGTTCGCGGCTGCCCGTCAATCGAGGAACGCCGAGCGGGAAGCTCTGCTGCAAAAGCTCATCGAAACCGAGCGGAAGGCGCTTGAGTTGCGCGGGTGGGTTACGCAATGGGAGATGAAAGAAGAGGCTGCCTCGCCGGAAGTTCGACGCCTGATAAATTGGGTGAAAGAAACCCTTTTGGACATGGAACGCTTCCTTCTGCCCACGGAACTCACAAAGCTATTGGAGACGCGCGATCTGTTTCCCGACGTCGATGATCTTGCGGATCCGCTAGGCGATCCGCCGCCGCTTCGTCCGTGGGGTCGCTGACGGGAAATAACGGCGCTGGAAGAACGGCTATGCCGGTGGCAGAGTCGGATCACAGCCGGTTGACGGCCTGCAAAGATAGACTCGAATGACTTTTCATTCATCTTCCTCCGAAGTCGGGAGAGGTCTGGCCCGTCGCTCGCGCGCCAGCAGTTCGCGCTTGCGCTTGACGCCCCAGCGATACCCCGAGATCGATCCGTCCTTCTTGATGACGCGATGGCATGGCACAAGCACTGCGATCGGATTGGACGCGATTGCCTTGGTCACGTCGCGGGCGTCGCGCGTGCCAAGTTTGGCCGCGAGCGCGCCGTAGCTGATCGTCGCGCCGATGGGTAGCACGCGCAGCATAGACCAGACCTCGATCTCGTAAGCCGTTCCACGCATATCGAGCGGGAGTTCCGGATCGAACCTCGGCTCTTCGATGACGCGCGTGATCTTGTCGAGAATATCGACCAGTTCAAGCTGTCTGCTGACGACTTCGGCGTCCGGGAAACGGATTCGCAGCGCTACTTCCGCCGAGTCACGACACGAGCCGAGTTCTAAGGCCACGAGGCCCTTATCCGACATCGCCACCATGAACTCGCCGAGAGAACTATTCCCCCAGGCGAAACGGATTACCTCGGGCATCTTTTGCTCCTTCGCATCGTCTGTACCGAAGATACGAAGTGGCATCGGCAGAGCCGATCCGGTCCTTGCTTTCAAATCGGAAAGAAGCGAAGTCGAGCGACAGTAAACTTCGAAGCGACGTCCTCATGAACGCAAATGGCGGCGACGCTCGAGTTGAGCATCGCCGCCAACGCATCTTTGTATCGACACCTAGCGAGACCACTGCCGATGCGGGCTTCGCTACCTCCGACGGGAATCGCCTCCGATAGAAGAGAAGTCGATCACCTGCGCAGTTTCCGTCGCTGTCGAGCCGCGTGGCGAATTGCTCTCCGGAGGCGGCATGAACTGCCGCTCCATCGCGCGCCGCCCCGTCGGATCCTGCTCCTCGAAGGTATCGATGTCCGTAATTTCGATAGCGATGATCGGATCGGCGACACTTGCGGCGGGCGGGCCGCTCGTGAGGGGCTGCAAGACCAGGCTCGGATGATCCGGACTTCGCAGCGCGATAGTTTGCAGCCTCTTCAGGGGCGAGCGCAAGTGGGCCCAGTGGTTTACCAGGAGCGACCAGTGATGGCCGTTCTTCAGTACGCCGTTGAGGAGACCGTTTGACAGCGGGTCATGGGAGAAGACGCCCAAGCTGCTCGCAATATCGATCGCGTACGCTCCCTTGGGCAACAGCACGAAGAGCCCAATCTTTCCATCGGCCATTCTGACGAGTTTCATGACGTTCACCGTTCGTAAAGAGAATTGCCTCCCTGCGCATGAGTCATGAGGAGCCCCTGCGGTCGGGTTGACAGATGGTTGAATCTGGAGCGGGGCGACGGCACGCCGCCCAAGCTTTGCTATTTCCCTTCGTGAAAGATGATCCCGACGGTATGACGTATGCCGGAGCGCAAGCGGCTGACGCCGTGCCGGAGGTTCACGCGGTAATTGCCCTTCGTCCCTCGCACCGGTCGGTTATGAACCGCGAAGGCCACCGCATCACCCTGTCGAAGCGGGACGACCTCGGCGCGACTTTGCATGCGCGGCCGTTGTTCGGTCAGGACAAACTCCCCGCCGGTGAAATCAACGCCGGGCTCCGAGAGAAGGATCGCGACCTGGATCGGAAAGAAGAGATCGCCATAGAGATCCTGATGCAAACAGTTGAAATCACCGGGCACGTACTGCAACAGCAGCGGCGTCGGCCGCACCTGGCCGGCGTCATGACATTGCGTCAGAAACGAAGCGTGCTCGACGGGATACCGCTCGTCGATTCCCATGCGATCGTTCCACTCGTTGGCGATGATCACAAGGCGCGGATATAGCGCGGTGCGTAACCCGCCGAGAAGGTCAGGCAGCGGATACTTGAAGCAGCGGTACTCGCCCTTGCCGAAGCCATACCGCGCCATGTGGACATGGCTGCGAAAATGCGCCTCCTCGAGATAAAGGCCCGAGATGGCGCGACACTCGACGGGCGACAGGAGCTTCGGCAGGACCGCACAGCCGAAGCCATCGAACTCCTGCGCGAGCGCCTGCCAGTCGTACGCCGCGACCCGGGCTTTCGTGGGCACGTTCGCGAAAGCCGTCGTGACGGTGGAAGTGTTCGGCCTCATACCAAGCCCTCCTTCTCGATCAGCTCGCGCTTGCGCTCGATGCCCCAACGGTAGCCTGCGAGTTCACCATCCGTGCGGATGACACGGTGGCAAGGAACGGCGAGCGCGATCGCATTAGCGGCGCAAGCGTTTGCCACCACGCGGGCAGCAACATTCGGATAGACGTTGTTGATCACCCGAGCCAGGTGCATGTAGCTCATCGTCTTACCCACGGGGATCGCACGGATCTGCTCCCAAATCCGCCGCTGAAGCGGCGTCCCGCGCATGTCGAGCGTGAGAGCGAGCCCCTCGGAGGGTTTTTCGGCGTAGCGGACCACCTTCGCCAGGTCGTCGCGGACCATGACTTCGTTCGCGACGAGAGTGGTTCCGGGAAAACGACCCGCGAAGTCCGCTTCCAGCTCGCCGGCGTCGTCGCCGAGCAGAACGGCGCAGACGCCCTTGGCGCTGCGGGCGAGCAGAACCTTACCCAAGGCGCTATCGCCGACCCCGAAGAAGAGGACGTCAGCCGCAGTGTTGCCGGGCTCGGCCGCCGGTAGGAGCCGCGTGGCGGCTTCCGATATCATGAGGTTCATGGTGTCACTCCTTCGTTGTCCTCATGATCGAAGCTACGCACACGCGCTCTCGCCCAAACTCCGATGTTTGCTTTCAAACTGAGAATTCTCAGGAGGCCTTCCGCACAGAAAAATGCGCCGGACGCGATGGCGACCAGCGCGTGTGATGAACTCAGGCTGCGACAAGTCAGGCGATGCGCGTGATGTCCATCTTCTTCAGCAGGTAGATTTCGCCGGTGTTGAGAGAAAGTCGGATGGTTCCATCATCCAGCCTCTGCCACTCGGCCAATCCGTCCGCTACTAGCCCCCGGAAATGGGCCATTACGTGAGCTTTGGCGGGGTCAGCCTCGACGCCGTTTACGAGCGCGACGGGCTCGGCCTGGGCGCAAACCCGTTTTCCGTGCTTTTTCTTCGCCCTCAGTAGGCTCCGTGCAATCATGATCGGAGTGCGTTCCTTGCGCCATCAATTCGCGACTGCGATCGGGAGCGGCTTTCGATACGGTCGCTCGGATTGCCTCGACGCTATCCTAATAACCGCGAGAGAGCGACCCGGCACTCCGATTATTGTCGTCAAACCGGGGGGAATTATTCGACGAGGGACTCCCGCTCGGCCAGCGCAAAGCGCAAGCGATTCCAGACGGTGATCACCGACCCCAGGTAAAGCGCTGGCACGAAGAGCCACGCGCCTTCAGGAAGCCGGCCGCAGGCGGTGATCACTATCGCGACAAGTGCGAGCACAATCGATCGGTCGGCCTTGCCAAGTGGACCTTCCAGCCGGCGGGGGCCGT
>JAQGKC010000410.1 GCA_028290305.1 Bradyrhizobium sp. | reverse complement strand
TTGCAGCAATCTCAGTGTTGCCTGAGTAACATCCTCGATGCGTGTCCGCGCGGTTAGATCAGTTGATTTTTTCGATAGTTCGCGAACGCTCGAAATGATTGCACCGGCACGAAGGCTTTCTGTCTCTATGTCAGTAAGGATCTCGTGCATTTCCTCCAGTTCGGGAGGGTTCGAGCGCAGCTGAGCGAGGGCTGTGCTGGCATTAAGTGCGATGGCTCCCAAAGGCGTCCTCAGCTCATGGGCAATAGCGGCGGTGACAGCGTCCACGCTCAAGAGCCGGTTAGTGTGTTCGCGTCGCCGTAAGATGATCGCGCTGGCGAGGCGTGAATAGAGAAGCGTTGTTTCGATGAGCAGCACGCTCAGCAACATGCAACTTCCGACCAAAATGAAGCAACGAGCCGCGTACCAGCCGATGGTAAATCGTATCGAGCTGCCGATGATCGCCACCAGGAAGTGTGGCATGTAGGCAAGCAAGGTCACCATCAACCATAAATCGAGGATTGTACGTCCGCGAAATAGTAGCACCGTTAGTGCGATAGAACCCCATAACCAAAGCGCGACGTTGATCTGATTGGGAAGCCGCGTGTCAAAGCTGGCGTCGGTGGTGAAGAGGACCGGGAGATATTCCGTTTTGGCCGTCACGATCCAAGTCAGTCCAGCTATCGCCGCAAGGACGCAGGCAACTGTGATTCCAATGGCGGCCATCGCCGGTCTGCCCGGCACTGCGACGGCTCCGGTCGTCTTGGTAAACGCATAGACGAGGATCGCCGCCGGAAACGTAGTGTGCCAAAGCACGTACAGCCAAGCTGGAGTGTTAAATCTGTCACCGATCAGACCAGCAGTGGCGTACCCGCCCGGAAAGGCCAGCGTCTGCAAGAACGCGACCGAACCGCTGAATATGTAACCGCTCGCGAGCGCCAGAAGGGCGAGCTGAGGCTGGATCGAAAATTGAGCGAGTAGAAGGATTGCCGTGAGAAGATCGGCAACACTCACGACGGTCTGCAAAGCCGGAATGAAGGCATCAACTCGGCCGACCTGTATGCTCGCGAACGGTGCGATGACGGCCGCGACCGCGATCAAAAGGACGACAACGCCAACCGCTATCCTTCGCTGCCGGTCGGTCGCCGGCATCGCTGCGATCACTAATGGGAATGGGAAACCTTGCCCGTCTCTTTGAATAGAGTCTTCGGGTGCGGCCTCCGGCTGAGGAGCCGTTTCGGAACCCGCTTGATGAACTTGCGCCGATTTCATCGCCCTCGCCCTGAGCATCGAGACGATTATACCGCCTCAGGCTGGTCGATTATAGCAACAGGATCCGGCTCATTCCCGCCGAATCGTAAAAGGCGGCTTAAAAAGCCGCGCTTTTTGGAAGCGCCTCTCCAGTTTTTCCAAGTCGTGACGTTCGTGACGCGCGCTTGATCTATCGCAAGGGCGCGACCGGCAAAGGCGTATGTCTTGAGATGGGGCCAGCACACAACGGAGAAAGGCCATGAAGCAGATTAATCTGACAAGATTTGCTATCGTAGCTTCAACGTTTGCGGGTGCGGCGCTGCTCTCCTTCGGCTGGTCCGAGCAGCGCGGCGTCTCGCTATCAGTCGAGAGCGCCCAGGCACGGGTGGGTCGCCCGCTGACCCCCGTGAGCGTTGCGGGTGTGGCGCGTCGCCAGACGCGGCGGGCTTTTTACGGCGCCGGCGCAATCGGCGTAGGCGCCGCAGCGGTCGGCACGGCTGCCGCGGCCACCTCGCCCGGTTGGGGATGGGGTAATGATCCCTATCAAACAGACACAGGTTATTATGCGGGTAGTCCTTACTCCGGCGGTGCTGGTCGAGGAGCCAGGGCGGCCTACTACGGTAATTATCCATCTGCCGCGAGCATCCCTAGCGATAGCGCCCCGCACTACGCAGTGCGGGCCTACTACGCGGGCGGTCCCTGGTACGGCTATAGCGGGTGGGATGATTACGCGGCGCGCAACGGCCTCAAGTGCACGCCCGGCACCTTGACCAAGCTTGACGATGGACAGATGTACCACTGCCAGTAAACATACGAGCGATAAACGAGGCGGCTCGAGAGCCGCCTCGGAGCGCGCCGTCAGACCGAGTCGCCGGCATCGCAGCAGTTGGGAAGCTCAAGCGCACCACCGGCCTCGCATCGGCGGTGAAGTGGCTGCGCGGGGCGCATGCCGCCTAACATTTCGGCGTCGAAAAGCTTGCTCAGAAATTAAGTTCGTTCTTCTCGGTTATCCGCCGACCGGCCACGCCAGCAAAAAGCATGCGAGGGACTACACCGCGTGCCGGACGGATGAATTGTCCGGGTTTGTGGAAGCAGAAAAAGCCCCGGTCGATGCCGGGGCTCAAGTTCTTCAGGGGAGGGAGATCAGTAACGGGCGACGACCGGGTTGCCCCAGCCAAAACGGTAGTTCACGCGGAGCGTGACCATGTCCACATCCTGGCTTATGCGATTGAGCGCGCCGGCAACGATGGGATTTGCCACCGAGAACGAATTGTTGGAGTTGCCCATAAACAGGTGGTCATATTCAACGCCGAAAGACCAATTCGGTGTGAAGCCATACTCCCATCCAACGCCCGCGGTCCCACCCCAGCGGGTCGAGCTGGCTGCGGCCAGTTCAGTGCCGGTAAACGTATTAAGGATGCTGAAACGATTGCCCGTGACCGCCGCGCCGCCTTTGAAGTAGAACAGTGAGGCGTTCCAGGCGTAGCCGATCTGGCCGGTGATAAGACCGATGCCGTCAGTTTTCGTGCGGGTCGAGAATGCTGGATTGATGATGCTGACGCGGGTGTTGCTAAGATCGGCCCAATCGCCCTGACCTTCCACGCCGAAAACAAACTGGCCAGTTTGCCAACGGTAGCCGAACTGTCCGCCGACGACGCCTCCGGACCGATCGCGGCAGCCGTCAGCGAAGTCTGTTACGAGAATGAAATCCACACAATTGTGGCTCTGCGCCCAGCCGCCGTTGGCGCCGATGTAGAAGCCGGTCCAGTTGTAAATCGGAGCCACCACCGGGGGTGGTGGCGCCTTCACTGCCATATCGGCGGCGGATGCAGGCGCGGCGGCGCCCAAGGCAATGAGACCAACGGTACTTAACAAGAATTTCCTCATTATATTCCCTCCGAGCTCAATCGTCCCTGACATGAAGCGTTATTTTCACAAATCCTAAGTGCTTCAGCCTTAAACGCCCGTGCCATATTGGCAACACTCAATCAGAATCGATTCAATCGGGTAATATATTGATTTTACACCGGTTTTTTTGAAAGCCGGGCTGACATCATCGAAAAATCCCGGCCACGGCGCATGTTTTCGGAACGTACGACGTTTTTCGTGCTTATCGCTTTTTGGAATCGCCGTCTCGTTCGCCGACCACAAATGAGGTGTCCAAACGCGAAGGTTTGCTCGGTCTCGGGAAAATCTGACGGCGCCTCGGCGCGACGGCTGAGATCGCACCCTGAGCGTGTATGCGGCCATTTCGTGGGCACTTCGGAAACGCGGCAACACGCCTTCTTCGTGTCCAAAGGTGATAGGAGGCCGGGCCATTGGCCTCACTCGCTGTCATCCGATCCTGGCCTATCCGATCGTTTAGGGTCGTCCGGATCCTCATGTTCGTGCTCGTCGCCAAGCCAACTGGGGATGTCGCTCGATGGAATCGTTCGTCTTGGCAAATGAGGATTAATAGTGCCGGCGTGGACAATCAGTCCCTCGTTGAATCTCGCTCGTGCGAAGTCCTTGGCTTCATCTTCAGTCTTAAACGTGCTGGTCGCGCGCGGGCTTCGCCTTTTTGCCGCCAGGCCACGTCTCTGCACCTCAAAAGTAACGTACCAGGAATACGTCATCTTTCGCTCGAGCAAAGCACTAGGGCGGCTCGCAACCATACAAGCGGGGACGCCACTGATGTTCAGTTTTCATGTGTCCGGTTCGGTTTTTGTAGCTGCGCTAGCTCATGCTTTCATCACTGGAAGATTGGCAATTTCCTGAAGCCTCGGGTTGCGAAACTCACCGGTAGTGAAGCGCGATCAGATCAGCGACGCAGGCGGGGCGCGAAGCGCCTTCGATTTCGATCACCATGTGATAGTTGACCCTTAAGCCGTCGGGCGGGACGTCCTCCGCTTTTGCGATGCTGATGCGCCCCCTGATGTGCGAGCCCGCGGGGACCGGGGAGAGGTAGCGGATTCGGTCCGCGCCGTAGTTCAATGTGTTGCGGAGGCTCTTGAGGCCCATCACGGACCGAATGAACATCGGCGCAAGGCTGAGTGATAGAAGTCCGTGAGCGATGGTCTTGCCGCCCGGCAGCTCTTGTTTTGCCCGATCCTGGTCCACATGAATCCATTGCTCGTCGCAGGTCGCTTCCGCAAAGCGGTTGATCCGATCCTGAGCGATTTCGACCCATTCGCTGACGCCGATCTCTGTGCCAACCGCAGCCTTGAAGTCGCTGAAGTCGCTGAAGATGCGCATGTCGGATCCCTCGATCGTGCACGTTGTCCGGGTCAGATCCTCATTTCCGGAACGTCGGCTGGAATGAAAATATCCGCATCCGTCACCGCCAAAACCTCGGCAACGGTGACACCCGGGGCGGTTTCCTTGAGCACTATCCTCCCGCCCGAAAAGCCGATCACGGCCATATCCGTGACGACCAGATCGACCGGCCGGGAAGAGGTCAACGGCAGCACGCACTTCTGGACGATCTTCGATTTTCCTTTTGCGGCATGCTGCATGGCGACGATGACGCGCTTTGCTCCGCTCACGAGGTCCATCGCGCCACCCATCCCCGGCACCATCTTGCCGGGGATCATCCAGTTCGCGAGCCGTCCTTCGGCGTCGACCTGGAGCCCGCCGAGAACGGTCACGTCCACATGCCCGCCTCGGATCAGTCCGAACGACATAGCGCTGTCGAAGATGGATGCACCGGGTAGGGCGCTGATCGGACGGCCGCCGGCGTCGGTGAGCAGGGGATGGGCCATACCTTGCTCGGGAATTGGTCCCGTGCCGATCAATCCATTCTCCGACTGGAAGAATATCTTGAGATCGGCTGGAACGTAGTTCGCGACCGAGGTCGGAATCCCAATTCCGAGATTGACCAGGTTGCCTGGGCGAAGTTCGAGCGCCACGCGTCGCGCAATGATCGATTGTGCATTCATGGGTCACCCGTTGGCGATGAGATAATCGACGAGGGGGGCAGGCGTCACGACATGGTCGGGCGCAATGACGCCGACCGGAACGATATGCTCTGCAGTAACCAGGACGGTATCGGCCGCCATCGCCATGACCGGATTGAAGTTGCGCGCCGTCAGTGCGTAGGTGAGATTGCCAAGGTAATCAGCCAAGAATGCATGGATCAGGGCGAAATCCGAGCGAAGCGCCGTCTCCAGCAAAAAGCTCTTGCCGTCGACCTCGATCCTTCGCTTGCCTTCCTCGACAATGGTCCCGACGCCCGTGGGCGTCAGCACGCCTCCGAGCCCGCATCCGCCGGCCCGAATGCGCTCAACGAACGTGCCCTGAGGCACCAGGTTGACCGCCACTTTGTTGGCCATCATCTGTTTTTGTACGTTCGGATTGAGCCCGATGTGGCTCGTCGTCAGCGTCGAGACCAGCGTTGCGTCAAATAATTTACCGACGCCTTTGCCGGGAACGGCGGCATCATTGCTGATAATGGAGAGTTCGGACTTCCTTTGCCGGACCAACTCGTCCAACAAGCGTTCCGGCGTCCCAACTCCCATGAATCCGCCGACCATCACGGTCGCGCCATTGGGAATCATGGCAACCGCTTCTTCCGTGGAAACGACTATCATGGGAGACTCCGATCGTCGTCCGATTTGACGTTCACCATTGAGCTGAAGCTCGGAAGATCGACCATTGATCTGTATCAAGGTCCTCGCCTGGTCGTCGCCGCTGCCGCCGTGCTCGCCTTTCCCCGAGCTTCTCTGCGCTCCAATCCGATGCTGGCGAGCATCTCGTCCCACAGCCTGCGGACCTGGAAGTGGCGGCTTTCAACCGCCGCATTGACAGAAGCGCGAAGCGGAAGCAGCTCGCTGCTCTTCAAAAACAGGATTTGCCCCTGCATCACGCGACCGCTTTCAAACTCGATTTTTCGTAAGGCAAGCGCAAACGGATCCTGCGCGGACACGTCTTCCGGCAGCAATGCCGCCGGCCGTATCACGGAATGCAGGGCGTGGCCGAGTGCTGCGATATCGATCGTCAATCCCTGCGTCCGCTCGGCGATGCCCGCAGCAGGCCTAGGCAGCCACGCTGCCTCCCACGCAGGAAGAAGAAACAGCAATTCCGGATCGGGCTCCCAAGCAGTCGCCCGGAGCAGCAGTGCGACGATTTCGGCTTCCCGGAAGAGTTGCGCGTTCAATTCGGTGCGCCAGTTCGCCTTCGCTTGCCAGGCTAAGGCGATCGCGAGCTGCCTGGCCATGGCGCCGTGGCACGACACCAGAAATGCGGCGACGCGCGTCTGCTGCCGGGGTGGCACCCGACCTGTCGCGTCCAGCGGACCGAGAAACCCTCAAGGAACTCGAGCAATGGGCCGACGCGTTTATCTTCGACTTCATCAAGTTGGGAAATGTGGTGGTCGACTCGCCCGTCGCCGTTGACCGTATTATCCACGGCAGCGCCAGCGAGATGGCGGTCAGCATTGCTCCGACCCCGTGCGCGCCGGCGAAGTCCAACTCGGCTGGCGGGAGTGGGGCGAAGGCCACATCATTGTCGTCTTCTCGCATGCAAGGAGTGGATCGACCTCGCCGCGCCTCTGTTCCCGAGCGGCGTGCGGGTGATCGGGATTGACTGGCGCGGTTGCGGCGAAAGCGACCGCCCGCTTTCCAGTCCTGATTTCGTGAACTATTCGATGCAACAACATGCACTCGACATGCTGGCGGCGCTTGACGCGCTGCAGATCTCCCACTGCCACCTGGCGACACACTCCACCGGCGGGATCATCGCGGCCCGCATGCTTTTGATGCAGCCGGCCCGCTTCGGAAGGGTATTCGCGCTCGATCCCGTCACTCCGCTGGGCATGTCCTTCAATGCGGATCAGATTGGTCTTTTTCGCTCGATGATGCTCAGCCGCGATGTCACGCGTGCGGTCATGGCTACGGCCGCGGTGACGTTGTTTGCCCCGGAGAGCCTTGCTTCAAATACCATGCCGCGATTTCGCGAAGGCCTCGGCGAGGTGCAGGACTTCTACGAACGACTGCTGGAAAGCACTTTTGGCGTCGCGGAGGGCATCTGGCTCGGCACCCCCTTCAATCTAAATCTCGAACGGGAGAGTGGGGAATTGGGGCAGCGCATGCCGGAAATCATGCACCCTCATCTGGTGCTTTGGGGTGAGAAGGATGGCTGGATTGCTCCCGCCGATCTCAGGGCCATGGCTGCAGCGATGCCGAACTGCCCGCTTGTTATCGTGCCCGGAATTGGACATTCGATGAATCTCGAACTGCCGGCCTTTTACGCGGGATATTTCGGTGCGTGGTTCGGCGGCCTCTCTGGGGCTCAGGGCCGAGATCCTCTTTAAGGCACTGCGGAAGGCACCCGAGCTTCACGTCTCATTTTCTGTCAGAGATCCAGTTCAGCCAACCGGAGTCGGTCCAACAATACGATCTGGCGCTGGGTTGCACCCAGAAAGCCGAGGATCCCTTTGTTATGGAGGTAGGAAAGCGCGCGCGATACGGTTTCCAGAGTTAGGCCGAGGTAGTCGGCGATATCGCGACGACACATCGGAAGAGCCATAATGCCGGCAGCCGTCAGACGGCGATCCATCTCGAGCAGGAAGGCCGCCACGCGTTCCAGTGACGTTTTACGGCCCAAAAGCAGCATGTGGTCTTCGGCGTGCTGTAAGCAGCTGGTCGTCATATTCAAGATGTCAAGCGCAACGAGCACGTCGCTTTCCGCGACGTGCTCCAGGCTGCGCCGTTTGATAAGCCGCACGGTCGTGTCGACAATTGCTTCCGCTGTAAACCGATGGGACGCACCGTTTTCCAGGCCAAAGATATCGCCAACCAAGTGGAAGGCGCCGATCTGGCGGCGCCCGTCGGACAGGAGTTTGTAGCTCCGAACCGCCCCCTCCACGACCTGGTAGATGTAGTCCGCCGGCTCCGCTTCGCCGTAGATCTCGGCGCCTCTAGTGTATTTAAATTCGCTTAGAATTGTCCGTGCTCGCGAAAGTTCCCCGAGTTCGCCGAGGGCGCTCTGCCTGCCAGCCGAAGCGGCGTTGATATTGACAAGCATGGATATCTCCGTGTTTGCGCAAATCCGTTCGCTTCTGTAAGGGCTTGAAATGTCATCGATTTGGGAGTTCCGCTCCCAATATCCCAATGTTGTCGAGAATGGTTTACGACCCCGCCTGCGCGGTCGGCTATTGGCTTGAGGGTCATTGTCCCAATGGCCATTGTCGGGAGGGCCATTGTCCTTAGGGACGTGTTTGCGGGGTGCGGCAATTTCGACTGCCCTATAGTCCACGTAGAGTGTACGATCTCGCTGACACAATCGGATGTTAGTTTGAGTTGAGAGTTCGCGTGTCATGATCCTTCGCATCATCGGGCTAATTGTCTGGCTCACTGCGGTGCTGGTGCCGGCTCATCTGCCGGCAGCGGAGATGCGCGCACGATCGATTTTGGTCGTCGATCAGTCAGAATCGAGGGGACCGTTCTACTATCAAATTTTCTCGGGCCTGCGTTCGGCGGTGAACGCGGATGCCGGGTCGCACGTCACGCTCTACGCAGAAAATCTCGACTTGAGCCGCTTCAACGGGGCGGCCTACGAGGAGAGCCTGCGGCAGCAACTAAAGGAAAAATATCGTGACAGGTCGATCGGCGTCGTGGTCGCCGTCGGCACATCGACCCTCGAACTCGTGCTGCGCTGGCGCGAAGAATTGTGGCCGGGAGTTCCCGTTGTCTTCACACTGGTCGACGAGATGGATTTCGCGCGTCTGAAACTGCCGTCAGACGTGACCGGCGGCATCGTCAAGCTCGCACTCGCCGACTCGATCAAGGCGGCACATGCAGTCGTGCCCGACCTCGACAGCATCGTCTTCGTCGGCGCGCCCTGGAATCGTCAGGTCGTTTTCACGAACTGGAAGGATGAAATGCCCGGCGCGGCTGCCGGGCTGAAGGTGATTGAAATCATGGGCGCGACGATGGCGGAGACGCAGAAGCGGGTCGAGGCGCTGCCCGGACGCAGCGCCATTATCTATTCGGCCATGTATTCCGATGGCGAAGGCACCTTTTATCCACCTGCCACCGCGCTGAAGCTCATCGCGGAGAAGGCAAACCGGCCGATCATCGTAGCCGCGGAGACATTTCTTGAACCGGGCGGCATCGGCGGTTTTGTTCTCATCCCCGGCCTGATTGGGGCAGACGCCGCCTCGCTGGCGCTTCGGATTCTCAACGGAGAGTCGCCCTCGAACATCCCGGCGAGAGTGTCGGACGCAATAAGGCCCATCTTCAATTGGCAACAGATGCGACGCTGGAATGTCAGCGACTCCAACCTGCCGCCCGGCAGCGAAGTCCGCTTTCGCGAGCCCTCTCTATGGGAAAACTATAGATGGCAGAGCGTATCCATTGCTGCCGCGCTTCTGATCCAGGCCGGATTGATTTCGATCCTGCTGCACGAGCGGAAGAAGCGCAGCGATGCAGAACTCGAAGCTCGGCGTCGGATGGCGGAGCTTGCACATGCGAACCGGCAGGCGACGGCGGGAGAATTGTCATCCTCGATCGCGCACGAGCTTAACCAGCCTCTGGGCGCCATCTTGACGAACGCCGAGACCGTGGAATTGATACTGGATTCTCCATCGCCCGACTTGAGCGAAATCAAGGACATTCTGGCCGACATAAAGCGAGATGATCTGCGCGCCAGCGAAGTCATCCATCGCATGCGCAGTTTCCTGAAGAGAACACCGTTCGAGACAAAAGACGTCGATCTCAACGACACCATGCGCGAAGTATTTGAATTTATATCGGTGCAGGCTTCCGCTCGCAACATTGCGCTCTATCTGCTCGCTTCGCCCAAGGGGCTCCGCGTCCGGGGTGATCCCGTCCAACTGCAACAGGTCATCCTGAACCTGATTGTGAACAGCATGGATGCGATGGCTTCGATGCCTTCCGGCCGGATAGTCGTCGGCCGGACCGAAATGAACGGAGGCTCGTTGGCGGTCATTTCGATCTCCGACTCGGGTCCGGGAATTCCGCGGGGCAAACTCAACGAGGTCTTTGACCCGTTCTTTACGACCAAGAAGCAGGGCATGGGCATCGGGCTCTCGATCGCACGAACCATCATACAAGCCCACAAAGGACTGATCTGGGCAGAGAACCAGACCGGGGGCGGTGCGGTGTTTCGTTTGTCCTTGCCGTTGTCGTTTTCATAGGAGAACACGCTCGTGCCGGGTGTTGTACATGTGGTAGACGACGACGCTTCATTCCGAACAGCCATCGAACGCCGTTTGAAGAAAGCGGGCTACGAAGTTGCAACATATCCGTCGGCTCAGCATTTGCTGGACCGTTTGCCGGATGAGTGTGGTCCGAGCTGCATCCTTCTCGATGTACGTATACCGGGTTTGAGCGGTCCGGAGCTGCAGGGCCGTTTGGGCAAACTTGGCTCGACGCTGCCGATTGTGTTTCTTACTGGCTATGCCGACGTCCCGACCACCGTGCTGGCCATCAAGGCTGGAGCGGATGATTTCCTGACCAAGCCGGTATCGTCTGATCAACTGCTTCGTACCATCCAGCGGGCAATGGCGCATCATGAAGCAATGCGCGATACAAAGGGTAAACTCGACATCGTTCGCGCACATATCGCATCACTGACGCCGCGCGAGCGTCAGGTTTTTGAGCTTGTCGTTCGCGGCAAGACAAACAAGCATGTCGCCCATGAACTCGGCGCGACCGAGCGTACCATTAAAGCTCATCGTCACCGTGTGATGGAGAAGATGCAGGTTCAATCCCTGGCTGAACTCGTCTCGCTTGCCGAACGGGTGGGTATACTGGCTGCCTCTTCCTCGGGGATGGCCGAGTAAATCAATCTGAAGTGACCGTTGTCCGGGTCGCGGAACGCCTATTGTCCCTAAGGACACTAGAAAAGGCGATGTGCGAAGCGTACCGAGTTTAGCGGATGTGATCCTGGACAAATCTGACATGTCTCAGGATTGGCAGAAGTTTATCAACCGATTCGACTATTTTTTGAGCATGTGCCGCTGAGCCATATCCCCTGTCAGAGCCACCTGGGAATTGATCGTGCCAAAGCGAAACGTTGTTTTTGTCGTGGATGACGATCCTGGCACGCTTAAGGGCGTGAAAAGGTTGCTGAGGGAACATGGCTATGACAGCGTGCTGTTCGAGTCGGCGGAGGCTTTTCAGCATCACGGCGATTTCGAGCAGGCGCTTTGCATCATTCTGGACATCAACTTGAACAATGAGTCCGGGATCGAGGTGAGGCTGCGACTGAAAGCAGCGGGAGTTTCCGTTCCGGTGATTTACATCACGGCCGGCGACAATGATACCGTTCGCATGGCGGCAACGGAATCCGGATGTCTTGCGTACCTGACCAAGCCGTTCTCGGCGAAGTCGCTGATCGAACCAATTGATCGGGTTTCGGCCGCTCTGGATTAAATCTTCGCACGTTCGTTATGCGTCCCGGCCTGGATCACTCGTCGATGGCTTGTTCGAAGACCTGCGTCGGAGCTGCCTGTCGAACAGCTCCGAACTGGTCGAGCGGCACCGAGGTGCTCACCGTCAGGAGGCTGGAATCGACAACCTCCAACAGGAGTTTTTGTCCCGACTGCATTTCCCCCATCAATTTCGAATCGATGCGATCGGCGGCGATGCAGGTGTTGGTCAGGCACCAGAAGTAGGGAACCAAATATGGCGTTCCCTGATCGACGGTGATTTTGACCCCGGCCTGCAGGTACAGGCCGACTGGCAGGAAGAACTGCAGGCGCGCCGCTCCTTCTCCCTCGCGTTCGATCAGGTCGATGCGGACGGCGGATTGCCCTGTTTCGAAGGTGCCGCTGATGGTCGTGCGGCAAACCATATTCGTCCCGGGCGTCTTGAAGCACAATTTGCGCCAATCGGAATATTTGATCTCTCTCGCCATGCGCTGACCGCGCGGCGCGAACTCCTGGCCAGAAGGCTTCTCGCTTGCTTGAGCGCCGCTGGGTGGCGAGGGCTGCTGAGCGTAGCCTGGCCCCACGGCGCCATACAGCGCCAGAACCAGCAGCGCCGGCAAGCAAGAGATTGATGAAGAACGAAATCGGTTGGAGGGCTGCTCGATCATGTCCTGCTCCATCACGTCCTTTTGCCGTCATTGGCGCCTATCAAGGAATTGGCTCACCAAGGGTGCCCACAATGGGATGGCGTCGGCTGAATCGATGAGGAAGTGCCCGTCACCTCCGAACGGCGGAAGCATGTGATATTCGGCACTACCGCCTGCGCCGGTGTACGCCTCATGCATTTTCTTGGATAAGGTTGGTCCAAAAAACGTGTCGTTCTCCGTGTAGATCCAGAGCATGGGGACACGGGCGGTCCGTCCGAAGTCAGCTGTCGCCTCGACCAGCTTGTCGGGCGCGCAATTATTGTTTGGCTTGCCGCCGACGCGTCCGCCGCGCCCCGCCGCAAACGTAATGATTGCTCTGACCGATGGCAGATTCTGGCTCGACAGCGCAATCGCTGCCCAGCCCCCGGCCGATTGGCCGACGACAATGACGTTATCCGGCACGATTAGCATTTGATCCATCATGTAGTCGATGATCCACTTATCGATCAACGCTACCGCAAGCCCGGCATCGTGGAAGTTCGGATTGTCGCAATTGCCGATCTTTGAATAAAACACGGAGTAGAGGCCGCGCTCCGGTTCATCGAGTGCCGCAGCGCCATATCCGGAACCCGACGGCGCAACAACCATGTAGCCTCGCCGTGCGAACCACATCGCGGCGTCCCTGAATTCGACGAGCGGAAAGAAGCTGCGTTCTCTCTGGTTGAGTGACACGCCATGGTTCATGACCACCAACGGAAACGGACCGTTGCCAACGGGGCGAACCACGTAAGCCATCGTGGGCAGCGTGACAGGAATCGCCCATACCTCTTCCTGGATAGAGGGATTTACGGGTTGATCGTCGGCAAAGGCCGCAACGGTCAGCACCAGGATGACGACCACATAGAAGACGAGAACACGCAGCAGATGTCGGAGCATGACGTTCGTCCCATAGTTTGCCGCAGCCGCCTTAGCAGTCGGGAAAAACGAAACGCTCTCCCAAGTCCACCCTGGAGCGTTGATCTGGATCAAGCGGTTTTTCACCAACGCCGACGGACGGTCACATCAACGGCCTCATCCCGCATAGGTGAGGGTGACGATGATGGGCCCGAGGATGGTCAGGAGTACGTTTCCGACCGCGTAGGGCACAGCGACCCCGAGTACCGGGGTCTGACTGTCGGCCCGTTCGCAGCTCCCTGCGACGGCTGCATCCACCGTCATCGCCCCTGCGAGCGCACCACAAACGATCACCGGGTTCAGGCCCAGGATACGATATGCGACGATGGTCGCGACCGTCAGCGGAACGAGCGTAACGACGATGCCCAAAGAGAGAAGCAGCAGGCCGTGAGATTGAATGGCCGCAATTGCTGCCGGGCCGTTTGCGAGCCCGATGGCCGCAATGAATCCGCCGAGGCCGATGTCGCTCAGCGTTTGCTGCGCGGCCGGCGGGTAGCTTCCGACGTTCGGCCGCCGGGTACGCAGCCAGCCGCAGATCAATCCCAAGACCAGGGTGCCGCCGGCGCCGCCCAGCGTCACGGCGAAGGACCCGACTTTAAAGCTAAGCAATCCTACCAATAGGCCTGCCGCAATTCCCGCCGCGAGGAAGGCGATATCGGTCCGGTCGCCATAGCGCAGCACCTGACCGACCTTTGCAGCGGCGCGTTCGACATCGTGCGTCGCGCCCACCAATGTCATGACGTCGCCGACATAGATCGTTGTTTTCGGCGTGAGCGGAACTTCCTGTCCTCTGCGGGTCAAATCCCGCAGAAACACGCCGCGCGCGGCATCGCCGACCCGATCGGCGATTTCGCTCAACGTGCGGCCGTGCAGCTCATTGTTGGTGACGAGGACGCCAAGTGCGTCGCCCGAGATCTCCCGCAGCACCTCTGCGCCCTCGATCTCGGGACCGATCGAAGTACCGGCCTTGATGAGGGCCGATGCTGGTCCGGCGAGAACGACCTCATCGCCGCTTTCGAGGGGCGTTTGCCGTTTCGATTCGACATCGTTGCCGTGGCGGACAATGCGTCCGAAGACGACACGATTGCCGATGCGGTCTTCGATTGCGCCGACCGTCTGCCCGGCGGCGGCGGCGACCCGATAGGCTCTCGCCTTGAACTTCTGGTAACCCAGGCTTCCGGCCTCGGGGGCTTTGCCTTTGCCTCCGGAAAGAGTCGCCTCCAGCTTTACGGCTTCTTCCTTGAGGTCAACGCCCATCAGCCAGGGCGCGGCAAAGGGCACGAACAGCAGCGTCAGGATGTAACCAAGGATGTAGGTGACGGCATAACCCGCCGCGATATTGGCTTGCTGCTGTCGTAAGACATCGTCTGCAAGCCCGAGTTGGGCCAGCGCGCCCGTCGCCGTTCCGATCATGGACGACTGGGTGAGACTGCCGGAGGCAAGACCGGCAGTCGTGCCGGGATCCAGATGAAAGGCAAAAGCGAAAACGAGAACCAGCGAGAGGCCAGTGACGCTGACAATCAGGGCAACGCCAACCTGTGACAGCGTGCGAAGGCTCAGCGAAGCGAAGAATTCAGGTCCCGATTTATACCCGATCGTGAAGACAAACAGGCTGAAGAATATCGACTTGAAAAACGGTGGGATCACAAAGTTTCCGAGTTGTCCAAGCAGCACGGCCACGACCAGCGTGCAGGCGGTAGCGCCCACCGAAAATCCCCTGATCTGGAGCCGCCCAAGAAACGTTCCCAGTGCGATTGCGAGGAGCAGGAAAATCTCTGGTGCGGTCGAAATGATCCACTTGGTGTCCATAGGCGCGATCCTCAAGCCGGGACGCGCACAAATTCGGATCCAGCCATCTAGGTTCATTGATTCAAGTCAAGCCGGGCATTCGTCGCCAGGATTACTGCGGCGAGTTGTCTGCTGTGCTACCCAAACCGCCGCCGAACGGAATTTTGACGTGTCGATCACGCAAGCCGCCGCCATATCGTTCCGCCGCGAGGAAACGCTCTTGATCGCCGGTCTGCTGGCGCTGACCGGCGGATATCTCGATGCCTATACCTGGATCGTTCATCGGGTTTTTGCCAATGCGCAGACTGCCAATCTGGTGTTTCTGTGGGTCTATTTGACCGGGGGAGAATGGGCCAAGGGGCTCCATTATGTACCTCCGCTATGCGCCTTTGTGCTCGGCGTGATCATGGCGTCGTGTTTGCGAAAAGTTGCGCCGCACAAAGCTCCGGAGATCAGCATCCTGACCGAGATCATCTTCTTGTTCATTATTGCGATCCTGCATAACAGGCTGCCGCAAGTCGCGGGCACGCTTGGCCTTTCCTTCGTAGCCGCCTTCCAGACGGCGAGCTTTCCGAAGGTGGAGGGATGGAGCTACAGCTCCGTGATGGCGACGAGCAATTTTCGCTATACCATCGAAGGCCTGTTTGCCGCTTTTGCCGGAAGCTCGGAGGCGAGGCCGTTTCGCCGGCCCTATGTGTTTGGCGCGATGTGCATCGCTTTCGGGGTAGGAGCCGCCGCCGGCGCCGTTATGACAGAAGTGACGCGCGCCTACAGCCTCGCCATTCCCGTGACCTTGCTCGTGATCGTGTTGCGGCTTTGCGATCTGACGGCCGCCAGGAATTAGCAGTCTTCGTTCGGGTGCGGGGCTTGATTTAGATCAAGCGTCGGTCCGAGTGCAGCCGGCTAGGCTTGCCCAACCGCAGATCGCAGGTTGGGAGAATCTCCATGACGCAGCGAGGTCAGGAACGTCGGATCGATCAGTTTTTCTCCGGCCCCGGTGCACGCGCGGACGACTGGCGCGGATTAGTCGAGGCGGCCAAAGCATGGTCGAGCGGCTCAGGAGATCGCACCGGCTTCGAAGAACAACTCTCTCAGCTAGCGATCACCGAAGAATATCATGCCTTTCCCGGTCTGCGCCTGATGGCGGCCCTGACCGAGCGCGCCGCCGCCGGCGATGCGGCAGGTACGCTCGCACTGTCGATGCGCATCACGCAGTCGCTGCAGACGCGGTCGTTCCGCCAGCATGCCGGCGATTGGGATGCGCATGCGGATGCCGACGCTGAAATGCCGGATCTGCTGCCGCCGGGATTTGGCGAGACCAGCGCGCGCCGGCCGTATTTCGAAACCCTGATTGTCACAGGCATCCCCGCTACGAACTGGTCCAACCTTGCGGCTGAGTGGCGGAGACTGCGTCGTCCCACGGATACCTTCATTTATGAACCGGTCTTTGCCGGCAGTTTCGAGGATGCATTCTGTGCGGCGATGCTCAATCCCGACCTTGGTGCCGTTATCGTCAATGAAGGCTTTGCGCAACAGTCCCGGCACGACGCACCGGTGTTGCGCGCCCTCATGGCCTCGATGGAACGCCAGGAGATGTCCGACTCGGCGCTGGCGCTGGTACGCACGTTGAAGCGCATTCGTCCCGAGCTCGACGTCTATCTGGTCTCCAATCAGAACGTGGAGGAATTGGCCGGCGATCCCGAGGCCGACGTCGTTCGCCGCATCTTCTACTCCGTGGAAGAGCTGCTTGAGCTGCATCTCGCGATCCTGGAAGGCATTCAGGATCGCTTCGAAACACCCTTCTTTGACAATCTCAAGAAGTACGCCCAGCGCCCGATCGGGACGTTCCACGCGCTTCCCATCGCCCGTGGCAAGTCCGTCTTCAGGTCTGACTGGATTCGCGATATGGGAGAGTTTTACGGTCCAAACCTCTTCCTAGCCGAGAGCAGCGCGACCACGGGAGGTCTCGACAGCCTGCTGGAACCGACCGGCAACATCAAGAAAGCCCAGGAAAACGCTGCGCGCGCCTTCGGGGCCGATCAGGTCTTCTTTGTCACCAATGGCACGTCGACGTCCAACAAGATGGCGGTGCAGGCGCTGATCGGTCCGGGCGATATCGTGATCGTCGACCGCAACTGTCACAAATCACATCACTACGGCATGGTGCTGGCGGGCGCGCAGCCGCTTTATGTCGAAGCCTTCCCGATGACGGAATATTCGATGTATGGCGCAGTGCCGCTCAGGACCATCAAGCAGGCGCTGTTGAACCTGAAGGCCGACAACCGGCTGCACCGGGTCAAGATGGTCGACCTGACCAATTGCACCTTCGACGGTCACATCTACAACACCCGCCGGGTGATGGAGGAGTGCCTGGCGATTAAGCCCGACCTGATTTTTCTCTGGGATGAGGCCTGGTTCGGCTTTGCGCGCTTCTCGCCGTTCCTGCGTCCGCGCACCGCAATGGGCGCGGCGGACGATATCGATGCGTGGATGCACGATCCCAAGTCGATCGCAACCTATGAGAAACATCGCGCCGCGCTCGGCGATAATCCGTCCGACGATGTCTTGCTGAACACAAGGCTGCTGCCGGATCCGCGGCAGATTCGGCTGCGCGTCTACCAGACCAATTCTACGCACAAATCGATGTCGGCGATCCGGCAGGGTTCGATGCTGTTCGTCAAAGACGTGGATTTCCACACGGTGGAGGCGCAATTCAAGGAGGCCGTGTTTACCCACGCATCGACCAGCCCCAACCAGCAGCTGATCGCGAGCCTCGATGTTGCGCGCCGGCAGATGGAACTGGAAGGATATGGACTGGTCGCCAACGCCATCGAGATCGCCTTCGCGATCCGCAGAGCGGTCGCCGCCAACCCGCTGATCTCGAAATATTTCAGCGTGCTCGGCGCCAACAAGATGGTGCCGGCGGAATTCCGTTCCAGCGGTTTCACCGATTACCTCACCCAGGGCGTCGATTGGGGACAGGTTCTGCACAGCCTGAAGGATGACGAGTTCTGCCTCGATCCAACGCGACTCACGCTGGTTTGCGGCACCGCCGGCTTCGACGGGACGCAGTTCAAGGGTATCCTGGCCAACCGGTACGGTATCCAGGTCAACAAGACTTCGCGCAATTCCGTGCTGATCCAGTCCAACATAAACAACACCCGCAGCGACGTCGCCCATCTGATCCGCGTACTGGCCGAGATCAGCGGCGAGATCGAGCGCGATCTCAGCCTAGGCGGCGCCAACGCCATGACGGCATTCGCGGCGCGCGTGAGAAGTCTGATGACCGATGTGCCCGATCTGCCGAACTTCTCGCGCTTCCATGATTGCTTCCGCGGCGATGCTGGAGACAGGACCAACGAGGGCGATATCCGCAGCGGCTTCTACGCTGCCTATGATGAAGCCGGATGCGAACACATCCGCCTGAATGATCCGGAGATCGACCGCCGGTTGAAGAGCGGCCCTGACCTGGTGTCGGCGAATTTCGTCATTCCATACCCGCCGGGCTTCCCGATCATGGTGCCGGGTCAGGTCATCACCCAGGAAACCATCGATTTCATGCGCAAGCTCGATGTGAAGGAAATCCATGGTTACGACGCCAGGGAGGGCCTGAAGCTCGTGCGTCCGGAGGCCCTGGTGAAACTCGGCGACAGCCATTCGCGGACGCATGGGCTCAAAGCCGCCGCGGAATAGGGGCGCCGTGACAGGGAGGTGACATCATGATTGATTGGTTCGTTCAGACGCTTCGCAGCTATCCGGAGATAGCGATCTTCCTGTCCTTGGCGCTCGGGTATTACTTCGGCTCCTTCACCTACAAAGGTCTGGGTCTGGGAGCGGTAACCGCGACCCTGATCGCGGCGGTTATCATCGGTCAGCTTGGGATCACGATTGGCAGTCCTCTCAAGCCGACCTTTTTCCTGATGTTCCTGTTCGCCATCGGTTACGGCGTTGGACCACAATTCGTGCGCGGCATCGCGCAGGACGGCATTCCGCAGGCGCTGTTTGCCGTCGTGGTGTGCTTCTTCTGTCTGGGAGCGGCCTATGGAGGCGCGAAGCTGGCGGGCTATAGCGTCGGCTCGGCTGCGGGACTCTATGCCGGATCGCAGACGATCTCCGCGTCGATGGGCCTGGCGACCGATGCGATCAACCGTCTCGGTCTGTCGCCTGAGGAAGCCAAGAAAACATTGGATGCGATGCCGGTGGCCTACGCCGTCACGTATATTTTCGGAACCATCGGATCCGCCATTGTCCTGGCGCTGATTGGCCCGGCACTCCTTGGCATCGACCTTGAAGCCGCGTGCAAGCGATATGAGGAGAAGCACTGTGGCAAGAAGGAAGCGGGCGGTCCAGGCACGGCCTGGTACCAATTTGAGTTGCGCGCGTTTCGCGTGAAGGAACGTGGGCCCGTTGTCGGCAAGACGACACAAGAAGCCGAGGCACTGATTCCTGAACAACGTGTGTTCATCCAAAGTCTTCGGCGGGACGGGAAGATCCTGGATGCTGCAGGAGACACTGTGATCCACGCCGGGGACATCGTTGCCGTGGCCGGCCGCCGCGACGTGTTGGTAAGCCTCCTTGGTGCTGGTGCCGATGAAGTTAATGATCGGGAACTGCTGGCTGTGCCGATCGAAGGTGTCGACGTTTATGTGACAAACAAAGAGGTCGACGGAAGAACGTTGGCCCAATTGGCAAACCTACCAGGAGCGCGCGGCGTATTCCTGCGAAGGATCGTCCGTGGCGCGACCGCAACCAACATTCCGATCTTGGCGGACACGCAGTTGCAGCGGGGCGATATAGTTACCCTCGTCGGGCGCACCCAAGACGTAGCGGCCGGTACCAAGATGTTGGGCTATCCGGACCGGGCGACCGACGTGGCGGACGTGGCGTTTATTGGTGCGGCGATCACGATCGGCGCGCTGCTCGGTGCGCTGGTCTACAAGGTCGGCGGTGTGCCGCTTACGCTCTCCACTTCCGGCGGCGTATTGATCGCTGGCCTCTTCTTCGGATGGTTGCGTTCTGTGCGTCCGACCTTCGGGCGGATCCCGTCCTCCACTGTCTGGTTCATGAACTCGGTCGGCCTGAACGTGTTCATTGCGGTGGTGGGCATCTCGTCGGGGCCAGGCTTTGTCGCCGGGCTGCAACAGCTCGGATTCAGCCTGTTTCTCTGGGGTGTCGTTGTAACGACGGTGCCGCTGATATTGGCGATGTACGTGGGCAAGTACCTATTCCGGTTCGACGATGCCATCGTGCTGGGTGCTTGCTCCGGTGCACGCACCACAACCGCTTCGCTTGGCATGATCAATGACCGCGCCAGGAGTCAGATTCCTGGCCTCGGTTACACGGTGACCTATGCGGTCGGCAATACGCTGCTGACAGTCTGGGGAATGGTGCTGGTAATCCTGCTGACCTAGCGGCGATTATTCCCGGTGAGCACATACCCGCGTAGCGTGCTCATCGTCTTCCCCCTTTTGTGACGATCCCGTCGACGGAAACTCGCAAGAAAAAGGAGAAAGTCATGGCCGACATTCTGACGCTGAAGAAGTTTGAGGCTCTGAGTCCCTTCGAGATCAAGGATGAACTGATCAATCTGGCAAAAGCGACTTCCAGGACGACCCAATCCGCGTTCCTCAACGCCGGCCGCGGCAACCCGAACTGGATTGCTACCGCGCCCCGCGAGGGATTTTTCTTGCTTGGCCAGTTCGCGCTGACCGAGAGCAGGCGCGTGATGGAGCACCGAGCCGGGATCGGCGGAATGCCGGAGGCCACCGGCATTGCCGACCGGTTCGAGGGTTGGCTCGCGAAGCATGCGGACATGCCGGGCGCCGGGTTCCTTTCCGCCATGACGCAATTTGCTGTCACGACCTTCAAGTTCGAACGTGACGCCTTCGTCCATGAACTTGTCGACTCGATCATCGGTGACAACTACCCGGTCCCGGACCGCATGTTGGTTCACAACGAACGCATTGTGCAGGAATACCTGATGTGGGCGATGTGCGGTCAACCTCGACCGTCCGGCAAGTTCGATCTTTACGCGGTCGAAGGAGGAACGGCCGCGATGTGCTACATCTTCAAATCGCTGAAGGCCAACCGGTTGTTGCATCCCGGCGATACAATTGCGCTGGGCACGCCGATCTTCACGCCCTATCTCGAGATGACGCACCTCGAGGACTACGACCTCAAGGTCGTGCATGTGAGAGCGCCGCAGGAGAACCGCTTCCAATACACGGACGACGAAATCAAGAAGCTGGAGGATCCGAAGATCAAGGCCTTTTTCGTCGTCAATCCCGGCAATCCCACCGGGATGGCAATCGACAAAGAGACGATCGGCAAGATCACGAAGCTGGTGAAGACCAAGCGGCCTGATCTGATGTTGCTGACAGACGATGTCTACGGAACTTTCGTCGACAATTTCCGCTCGCTGCTCGGCGAATTGCCGCAGAACACGATCGGCGTCTATTCCTATTCGAAGTACTTCGGCTGCACCGGCTGGCGGCTCGGCGTTATCGCGGTGCATGAGGACAACATTTTCGACAAGATGATCGCCAAGCTCCCGACCGCCGACGTCGAAGCGCTCGACAAGCGCTATGGCGCACTGACGCTGGAACCGCGCAAGATCAAGTTCATCGATCGCATCGTCGCCGACAGCCGCGACGTGGCGCTGAACCACACGGCCGGATTGTCGCTGCCGCAGCAGGTGATGATGAGTCTGTTCTCGCTCGGCGAGATGATGGATTCGGAGAAGCACTACCAGAAGGCCTGCAAGGAGATCGTCAATCGGCGCATCTGGACATTGATTGACGGCATCGGCCTGCAACTCCAGCCCAATCCGAATTACGACGCCTACTACGGATTGATCGATTTCGAGTTCTGGGCCCGCAAGAATATTGGCGACGAAGCGGTTGAATACCTGAAGAAACATGTCCATCCCCTCGATCTGGCCTTCCGCCTTGCAGAGGCGTACGGAATCGTTCTCCTGAATGGCGGCGGGTTCGAAGCACCCAATTGGTCGCTTCGCGTGTCCCTGGCCAATCTGCCGGACGAAGCATACGAGCAGATCGGACGGGGCGTACGCCTGATCGCTCGCGGCTACAGAGACATGTACAAGGCGTCAGAGACCGTTCCCGCGAAGTGAACGAAGAACGGACGCAAGAATGAGGTCCCCGAACAGGCCAGTCGCTTCAGGAAACGGAAAAGACTCAGCGGAGAAAAGTATGAGAAAGCGTTCAATGCGGATTGTTCAACTGGCATTGGCGGGACTGCTCGTGTCGGGTCTGGCAACGGCCGCGCAAGCGGAGACGGGCGCCGTTCGCGTCGTCTTCACCAAGGGAGGGTTCATCATTGGTGTCGGCGGCGGCCGCGGCGTGCTCACGTTCCGCGGCCATCACTACCCATTTAGGGCTTCCGGAATGAGCTTCGGCGCCACGATCGGGGCCTCAACTACCGACCTGGTTGGGCGCGCCTTTAACATGCGCAGTCCCGGCGACATTGCTGGCAACTACAGTGCGATCGGGGCGGGCGGCGCACTGGCTGCCGGTGCTGGCGGCGTGCAGCTGCAGAACGAAAAAGGCGTGATCCTGCAGTTGCACGGTGTCAAGGTCGGCGTCGAGCTGTCCGCGGCGGTGAGCGGCGTACAAATTGCGCTTGAGTGAGTCCGTATCACGAAAATTAGAATAGCGTAACGAGACACACCACCGGGAGGGACCTCGGCGGTTTTGCCTTTCAATACCGCTCTGCGACGAATTGCATTCCTCGCAGGGCGGCTTGATCGTTGTAGCGTCCCTTGTCGGAACGCTTTGGCAGCCGAACCCGGTCACGAGATACGCCTTTGTATGGGACCAAATTCAACAGATGCGCGATGCAGTTCAGCCGTGCCCGGCGCTTGTCGTCTGAACGGATGATATGCCATGGCGCATGCTTTGAGCTCGTCGCCTTTAACATCAAGTCTCTCGCGCGCGAGTAATCATACCATCGCCGATAGGACTGGATATCCATCGGGCTTAGTTTCCATTGCCGGACCGGATCGTCGATCCTGGCCTTGAACCTTCGCTCCTGTTCGTCCATTCCGACCTCAAGCCAGAGCTTGATCAGGATAATGCCGACGTCTGCGATGTATTTTTCGACTTGCGGGCAGAGAGCCAGGAAGCGCCGGTGTTCGTCGGCTGTGCAGAATCCCATGACATGCTCGACCCCGGCGCGATTGTACCAGCTGCGGTCGAAGATCACCACTTCCCCTCCGGAGGGGAAATGCTGCATGTAGCGCTGTAGGAACATCTGCGTCTTCTCCCGGTCCGACGGCGACGGAAGTGCGACGACCCGGAAGACGCGGGGACTTACTTTTTCGGTGATCGCCTTGATCGTTCCTCCCTTGCCCGCGGCGTCCCTGCCTTCAAAGAGCACGATAACCCTGAGCTTTTTTTCCTTCACCCATTCCTGGAGATGGCACAGCTCAACCTGGAGCTTCTGCAGTTCCGTCTCGTAAGCTTTCCGCTTCATCCTGGAGGAGGCGTTTCCGTCTTTAGCCACGGCGTCCCTCTTTCAGTGCCATCATTTCAGCCGATCGGGACGGCGACTAGTTACCCCAGACAATGACAATGCCGATATCTCCCGGCATGCCGCCCGGAAAATCCACGATTTGATATCGGATGCGGTAGCCGCGCGGTTTCAGGTAATCGAACCAGAGCTGGTAGATCTCTTGAGCTATCCCGGTGAGCGTCTTCTCCCACCCTGGCTCCTGCTGATTGATGGCCCTGCCATTGTCGGTGCACAGCGAGTGGGGAAATCTGTAGACTTGAACCTCGGTCAGGCCGTTGCGCACCGCCCGCTGGATCACCGTCGAAGCAAGCCTGACCTTTTCATCCTCGGTCAAACCTGAAGGTTTGCTCAACCTCTCGATCAACGCACGCTTTTCGGCTTCGGCGGCTACGAGCCTGCGGGCATCTTCGTCGGCCTTTTCGGCTTCCTTGATGGCGGCCTGCTTCAGGATTTCCTTTGCCGTCGGGAGCAGATCGTCGATTTTCTCGGGCATGGCTGATCCTTCCTCAATGACTGTCTCGCCTGGTTGGCAGCTGGCGGCTGCTAGGGAACTACCCTTTGATCCAGATCAATCGCGTGCGCCCGATTGCG
>JAQGKC010000401.1 GCA_028290305.1 Bradyrhizobium sp. | reverse complement strand
ACCCCAGCAGCGTCGGCAAATCGTAGCTCTCGGGAAAACCTTTCTTCTGCATCAGGCCCTGCCGCTCGAGCACGGCATTGGGAAACAGAAAGCCGTCGGTGGTCACCAGATCGACCTTGGGCCGCGGCGACCATCGCGCCAGCAGCGCCTGCAGCACCCGCGCCGTGGTCGATTTTCCCACCGCCACCGATCCGGCCACGCCGATGATGTAGGGCATCTTGCGGTCTTCGATGCCGAGAAAGCGCCGTTGCGCAAAATACAGCCGCTGCATGGCGTCGACATAGATCGACAATAGCCGCGACAGCGGCAGATAAATCTCCTCGACCTCCTTGAGATCGAGCCGGTCGTGCATCGAACGCAGCGCCGCGATCTCGCCGGCTTCCAGCGTCATCGGCGTATCGTCGCGCAGCCGCGCCCATTGCTCCCTCGAGAATACCCGGTAGGGATTGTACTGCTGGTCCGCCGCCCGAATATCCATGAAGCCGCCTTTAGCTAGTGGGGCAAAGCCCTAGTCGCGCTTGCGCGCGGCCTTCTCGTCCAGTCCAGACATGGTCGTGCGCTGCGCCAATGCGGCCTCGACATCCTCAAGCTTCACGCCGCGCGATTTCAGAAGCACCAGCAGGTGAAACAGCAGGTCCGCGCTTTCGGCGATGAGATGGTCGCGATCGTTCTCGACTGCGGCGATCACGGTTTCCACAGCCTCCTCGCCAAATTTCTTGGCGCAATGCTCTGGACCCTTGTCCAGCAGTTTGCGGGTGTAGGACGTCTCACCGCCCGACGCCGCGCGGGCATCGATGGTGGCGGCGAGATCGTGGATCGTAAAACGGGACATCAACTCAACTCACACGTGCGCCCGCAAGACGCGGGCGCTACTCATGCCATGGGATGTAGCACTTCTGTCATAAAGAGTCGTCAGGGGTCGAGCCGCATCGGCAGCCCGGCCCGGACCATGTGGTCCTTGGCTTCACGTATGGTAAATTCCCCAAAATGGAAGATCGACGCCGCCAGCACCGCGGTCGCGTGCCCCTCGCGGATGCCGTCCACCAGGTGGTCGAGATTGCCCACCCCGCCTGAGGCGATCACCGGTACTGAAACACTGTCGGCAACGGCTTGGGTAAGGGGCAGGTCAAATCCCTGTCGGGTGCCGTCCCGATCCATGGAGGTCAGCAGGATTTCACCGGCGCCGAGCGAGACCACTTCCTGGGCGTATTCGATGGCGTCGATGCCGGTCGAATTGCGGCCGCCATGGGTGAAGATTTCCCACCGCTCCGATCCGCCGCCGCGCTTCACGCGCTTGGCGTCGATTGCCACTACGATGCACTGATCGCCGAATTTCTCGGCCGCTTCCTTGACGAATTCGCGGCGGCTGACAGCGGCGCTGTTGATCGAAACTTTATCCGCGCCGGACCGCAGCAGCGTGCGGATATCGTCGACGGTGCGCACGCCGCCACCCACCGTCAGCGGCATGAAGCAAGCTTCCGCGGTGCGCCTGACCACGTCCAGCATGATGCCGCGATTTTCATGCGTGGCCGTAATGTCGAGAAAACACAGTTCGTCCGCGCCGGCGGCATCATAGGCGATGGCCGCTTCCACGGGATCGCCGGCATCGCGCAAATCGACGAAGTTGACGCCCTTGACGACCCGGCCGTCCTTGACATCGAGACAGGGAATCACGCGCACCTTGAACATCGGAAAACTCCTAGGCCGCGGCCCGCGCGTTACGAATAAGCGTCAATGCAGCGGTGGGATCGAGCCGGCCATCATAGAGGGCGCGGCCGGCGATCGCGCCGGCCAGTTTCCTCGCCCGCGGCGTCAGCATCGCTTTGACATCTTCAATGGAAGCAAAACCGCCGGAGGCGATGATGGGGATCGAAATGCGTTCGGCGAGCGCAATGGTGGCGTCGAGATTGAGGCCCTTCAAAAGGCCGTCGCGTGCAATATCGGTGAAGATGATCGCGGCGACGCCGGCGTCCTCGAAGCGTTGTGCAATTTCGAGTGCGGTGACCTGCGATGTCTCGGCCCAGCCATCGACCGCGACCTTGCCGTCGCGTGCGTCGAGACCCACCGCAACGCGGCCGGGGAATTTTTTCGCCGCACTTTTCACAAGCTCGGGGTCACGCACCGCGGCGGTGCCGATGATCACGCGCGCAACGCCCTTGGTGAGCCAGGCCTCGACCGTGTTCAGGTCGCGGATGCCGCCGCCGAGCTGCACCGGGATGGTGACCGATTTGAGCATGGCTTCGACCGCCAACGCGTTCATCGGCTTGCCGGCAAAGGCGCCATCGAGATCGACCACGTGTAGATATTCGAATCCCTGCGCGGCGAAGGCGCGCGCCTGCGCAACCGGATCGAGGTTGAACACGGTCGCGCGCGCCATATCGCCCTGTTCGAGGCGCACGCACTGGCCGTTCTTCAGATCGATGGCGGGAAAGAGAATCACGGCTTCCACTTCAGGAAATTTGAAATCAAAGCCAGTCCGAAACGCTGGCTCTTCTCGGGGTGAAACTGGGTGCCGATCGCAGTGTCCTTGCCGACGATCGCCGTGACCGGGCCGCCGTAATCCGCGCGTGCCAGCACGTCCGCCTCGTTGGTGGCGTTGAGGTGATAGGAGTGCACGAAATAGGCGTGGCGGCCTTTCGGGCCCAGCGGCAGCCGCTCAAGCACCGGATGCTCCCTGATCATATCGAGCGTATTCCAGCCCATATGCGGAATTTTCAAATTCTCCTCGCGTGGCGAAATCTTTTCGACGTCGCCGGCGATCCAGTTGAAACCATCCGTAATCACATGTTCCTTGCCGCGGGTCGCCATCAACTGCATGCCGACGCAGATGCCGAAGAACGGCCGCGCCTTGTTGCGCACGGCCTCCGTCATCGCCTCGATCATGCCATCAAGCGCGTCGAGGCCCCTGCGGCAATCGGCGAAGGCGCCGACGCCGGGCAGCACGATGCGATCGGCGCGATACACCACCTCCGGATCGCGGGTCACAACGATCTTGTCAGGCGTTTCCATGCCGCGGCTTGCGCGCTCGAACGCTTTCGCGGCCGAGTGCAGATTGCCGGAGCCGTAATCGATGATGGCAACGCTCAACGCGACGCTCCCGGTTCTGGAAACAATCCGATGATCTCACTCTGCGGCAACGGCGGCGGCCGCGAAAATGGCAGGCCCGGAATATCGCGCGTCGGCGGCGGGCCGCCGCGATCGACCGCGGATTGATCGTTGCTGAGACCCCGCCGCTTGGCGGTCCAGCGATCGAAAAAACGCCGCTCGGCTGATTCCTCGTCGTCGGCGACGACAATGTCGAGCTGGCGCCAATTGCGTCGCGACAGGGTCCAGCGCTTGAGGCTCGCCGCTTCAAATCCCATCAGCAGCGCGACCAGCGCATCTACATAAAAGATCGCGCCTGCGCCAACGCCGAGGCGCACCATTCCGGCCTCAAGCGCGATCATCACCACGATCCAGCCGATCAACGCCAGCCACAGGCGGTGCCAGGCAAGCCAGAACGGGCCGAGAAGCATGGCCCAGACGTGAAATCCGTCGCGAACGAATGCGAAGCGGTCGGTCGCGGCGAGATCCATACTGGCCGTCACCGGGGCATGAACTGTGTAGACCGGCATCGTAACTCTCCGCCGAGAACCAGAGCACGATCAGGAAAAGTGGGAACGTTTTCCGAAAACATCATGCTCAAACAAAAAGACCAGCAATCAGCCGCCGAGCTGACCCTTGGTGGATGGCACTTCGCCCGCGGCGCGCGGGTCGATCGCGACTGCCGCTCGCAACGCCCTCGCCAGACCCTTGAAGCAGGATTCGGCGATATGATGGCTGTTCTCGCCATATAAGGTCTCGACGTGCAAAGTCACGCCGGCATTGATCGCAAAGGCGTTGAACCACTCGCGAACCAGCTCGGTGTCGAAATTGCCGACCTTGTCGCGTGGAAACTCCACCTTGAACACCAGCACCGGGCGCCCCGAAATGTCGATCACGACGCGCGACAGCGTCTCGTCCATCGGCATGTGGATACTGGCATAGCGGGTGATGCCAGCCATGGTGCCGAGCGCCTGCTTGACCGCCTGTCCGAGCGCGATCCCGACATCTTCCGTGGTGTGGTGGTGGTCGATGTGAAGGTCGCCCTCCGCCTTCACGGTGAGGTCGATGCGCGAATGCCGGGACAGCAGGTCGAGCATATGGTCGAAAAAGCCGATTCCGGTGGCAATGTCGGACACGCCGGATCCGTCGAGGTTCACCGTCACCTCGATATCGGTCTCTTTGGTCTTGCGCTTGATGGTCGCCGTGCGCATGAAAAGTGCTTCCTTCGCGAAAACGCGCCCTTTTAACAGGCTCATCCCGCCTTCGCTACTGCGGGATGGCCCGCCTGAGGCTCAACTTCGGCCTATGGTGACCGGAATCCGGCGCCAAAACGCCGTGCAAAACGCCTTGGATTGTAACCCAACACGCCAATCCCTAAATCTGGCCGAACGCGAGGTACTCCATGCAAGCATCAGAACCCCAGTCGCCAGTCTGGCACGGCACCACCATTTTGACGGTCCGCAAGGGCGGCAAGGTGGTGATCGGCGGCGACGGGCAGGTGTCGATCGGCCAGACCGTCATCAAATCCAACGCCAAAAAGGTCCGCAAACTCGGTAAAGGCGACGTTATCGGCGGTTTCGCGGGAGCCACGGCCGATGCCTTCACGCTGTTCGAGCGGCTGGAAAGCAAGCTCGAGCAATATCCGGGGCAACTGACCCGCGCCGCGGTCGAGCTTGCCAAGGACTGGCGTACCGACCGCTATCTGCGGCGGCTGGAGGCGATGATGATCGTCGCCGACAAGGAGGTTTCGCTGGTTCTGACCGGAACCGGCGACGTTCTGGAGCCGGAAGCCGGCGTGATGGCGATCGGGTCTGGCGGCAATTATGCGCTGGCGGCCGCACGCGCGCTGGTCGATACCGACAAGGATGCCGAGACCATCGTGCGCCGCGCGCTGGATATCGCTGCCGATATTTGCGTCTACACGAATCGCAATGTGACCATCGAGACGCTGACCACGACGGGCTGAGCATGACGGCATACGCGTTCCGCCCGATGTCCGTCACCGACCTGCCGACGATTCAGCGGTGGCTCGAGGCACCGCATGTCTCTCGATGGTGGCACGACCCTTCAGAGCAATTCGAACTCGTGAGTGGCGAGCTCCACCATCAGGACATGGCGCAGTTCATCGTATCGGCCGACGCGCGGGAATTCGCTTATTTGCAGTGTTACAATCTCAGTGCCTGGGATACCGGGTTCGGCTCGCAACCGGAAGGCACGCGCGGCCTTGACCAGTTTATCGGCGAAGCCGACATGCTCGATTGCGGTCATGGCTCCGCATTCATCCGCGCCTTTGCGGACCGCTTGCTCGCTTTGGGAATCCCGCGCGTCGTGATCGATCCCGCCCCCGCCAACGAGCGGGCGATCCGGGCGTATGAGAAGGCAGGATTTTGCCGCGACCGCATCGTCGATACGCCCGACGGCCCCGCGCTGCTGATGGCGCGCAACCCATGACCTCAATGCCGCTTGTTCTCGCAACATTTTAAACCTAGCTAGGGCCCATGACCGACTTCTCCCCCCGCGAAATCGTTTCCGAACTCGACCGCTTCATCATCGGCCAGACCGACGCCAAGCGCGCGGTCTCCATCGCGCTGCGCAACCGCTGGCGGCGGCTGCAGCTCAGCGGCTCCTTGCGTGAGGAAGTGCTGCCAAAAAACATCCTGATGATCGGGCCTACCGGCGTCGGCAAGACCGAAATCGCGCGGCGGCTCGCGAAACTCGCCGGCGCGCCGTTCATCAAGGTGGAGGCCACGAAATTCACCGAAGTCGGTTATGTCGGCCGCGACGTCGAGCAGATCATTCGCGATCTCGTCGAGGTCGCGATCGCGCAGACCCGGGAGCGCAAGCGCAAGGACGTGCAGGCGCGTGCGCAGCTCGCCGCCGAGGATCGCGTGCTCGATGCCCTGGTCGGCGCCAACTCCAGCGCC
>JAQGKC010000362.1 GCA_028290305.1 Bradyrhizobium sp. | reverse complement strand
CGTAGGTGATCGCCTTGGCGCGGGTCATGACGCCGAAGGCGAATTGCACGGGATCGAAATCCCAGAAGCGGTCGACATGCTCGAACCACACCAGCGAGACATCGGCGGCGTGCTGGGTCTTCTCGACCTCCTCGCGGCGGCCGTGCTCGTAGGTCGCGAGCGCCGCGTCCACCGTCGGCGCATGCGCCATGGCGTCGGCCAGCGCGATGGCGTCTTCCATCGCGAGCTTGGTGCCGGAGCCGATCGAGAAATGCGCCGTCGCCTTGGCGTCACCGAGCAGCACCATGTTGCCCCTGACCCAGCGTTCGCTGCGGATCATCGGAAAATTGCGCCACATCGAGCGGTTGGTCAGCAGCGGATGGCCGTCGAGAAACCAGCCAAAGATCTCCGCCATGCGGTCGGCGGATTGCCGTTCGCTCAGGCCTTCCAGCCCGGCCCGCTGGAACGTCTCGGCATCGGTCTCAAAAATCCAGGTCGAGCGGCCGGTCTCGTATTGATAGGCGTGGGCGATGAACGGCCCCCACTCGGTCTCCTGGAAGATGAACGTGAAGGCATCGAGCGGCCGGGTCGAGCCCATCCAGGCGAACTTGTTGGAACGCAGGTCGACCTCGGGGTTGAAATGATCGGCGTATTTGTCGCGGAAGCGGCTGTTGATGCCGTCGGCCAATACCACGAGATCAGCATCGGCAAAGCGCGCCTCGTCGTCGATGTCGGCTTCGAACAGCAAGGTGACGCCGAGTTCGCGCGCCCGCTCCTGCAGGATCAAAAGCAACATGCGGCGCGAGCAACCGCAGAAACCGTTGCCGCCGACCCGGTGCACCGTGCCGCGGAAGTGCACGGCGATATCGTCCCAATAGGCGAATTCCTGGGTGATGCGGCGATAGCTCGGGGAATCGTACTTCTCGAAATTGTCGAGGGTGGCGTCGGAAAACACCACGCCGAAGCCGAAGGTGTCGTCGGCGCGGTTGCGCTCGTAAACCGTGATCTCGGCTTGTGGCCGCTGCTTCTTGAGCAGAATCGCGGAGTAGAGACCGGCCGGTCCACCACCGATGATCGCGATCTTCATGGGAGCCTCCGGCGCTTCTATCGGACCCTTCAAATTACTTTAAACATAAAGCATTTTGTCGGCAAGCCCGCAACGACCGTTCAATTGCCCTGAAATGCCGGCTTCACCTTGTTCGAAAATGCCTCGAATGCGCGGGCGAAATCCGCTGTCGTCATGCACAGCGCCTGCGCGATCGCCTCGGCTTCGATCGCCTCCTCCACCGACATTGCCCATTCCATCGCCAGCATTCGCTTGGTCATGGTGTTGGCGAAGGTTGGCCCTTCGGCAACCTGTTTGGCAAGAAGCTGGGCCTGCGACAACACGTGTTCCGGCGCGACAATACGGCTGAAGAACCCCCAGCGCTCGCCCTCCTCCGCGGTCATGAAGCGGCCGGTGTAGAGCAGTTCCGACGCCCGCGATTGCCCGATGATGCGCGGCAGGATTGCGCAGGCGCCCATGTCACAGCCGGCGAGGCCGACCTTGTTGAACAGGAACGCGACCTTGGCCCCCGTGGCGGCCAGGCGCATGTCCGATGCCATGGCGATGATCGCGCCGGCGCCGGCGCAGATGCCGTCGAGCGCGGCAACGATCGGCTGCGGACAGGCCCGCATCGCCTTGACGAGATCGCCGGTCATGCGGGTGAAGGCGGTGAGTCCCTTGGTATCCATCTGCACCAGCGGACCGATGATCTCGAACACATCGCCGCCTGAGGAAAAATTGCCACCGGCGCCTGATACGACGATGGTCTTGACTTCATCGTCCATGGCGCAGGCGCGGAAAAAATCCGTCAGTTCGCGGTAGCTCTCGAATGTCAGCGGATTCTTTCGCTCGGGGCGGTTCAGCGTCACCGTCGCCACGCCTTCATTCACTTTCAGCAAAAAGTGTTCAGGCGAATACAGCGCCAGTGGCAGCGTGACGGGATTGGCTGATCTGCTCATGGGATCTTCCTGATTTCTCTGTCGTTGCGAGGAGCGAAGCGACGAAGCAATCCATTCTTTCTTTGTGGCTCCATGGATTGCTTCGCGGAGCCTGTCATCGGGCGGCGCTTTGCGCCGACCCGTTGGCTCGCAATGACGGTTTTAAAATTACGCATTTCGAGTCATCTCAAACCTCTCCGCCTGCGACCGCGATCGCCTGTCCGGTGATCGCGCCGGCTCCCTCGCCGCAGAGCCAAAGCACGGCATCGGCGACTTCCGCCGGGGTCACGAGGCGGCCTTGTGGATTGTGCTTCGCGAGTTCAGCCACCGCCTGCTGATGGCTGCGGCCGGTTTTTTTCATGATGTTGTCGATGCTGCCCGCCAGCAGATCGGTGTCGGTGAAACCGGGACACACCGCATTCACGGTTATACCCGTTGTTGCCAATTCCAGTGCCAGCGAACGCACCAACCCGACCACCGCGTGTTTCGCGGCGCTATAGGCGCTGACATAAGCGTAACCTTTGAGGCCGGCGGTCGACGCAACGGCGACAATGCGGCCACCGCCGCGGTCCCTCATCGAAGGCAACGCGGCCTGGACGGCGTGAACCACGCCCATGAAGTTGACGTCGATCATCCGCTGGAACAGCGCTGCATCGGATTTTCCGAACGGCGCAGACTCTGCGGCGCCTGCATTTGCAATCAGGATATCGATCGGCTGCCGCGCCGCCGCTGCGGCAATGGCAGCGCTGACGGCGGCCTGATCCGCGACGTCGGCGACCTCCACGAAGTGGGCGGAACCGGCGGCAACAGCCTCATCCAGGGTTGCACGGTTGCGGCCGACCACGGTGACCGTCGCTCCGGCATGTGCCAGTGCTGACGCGATCTCGCGGCCAATGCCTCGTCCGCCCCCGGTAACGAGCGCATGCGAGGAACGTGACAGTCCGGACATCCGTTGCTTCCCAAGAGTCCATTAACGTGCTGGATTGCATATATTTTAGACTTCAAGCTTTTGCAAGAAATCAACTCCCGATCGGCGCAATGAGGTCAAATGCTTGACAGATGGAGCGCCGCAGGTAGCGTCGATCCAAACTGGGAAGAGGATGGACATCGTGGCAGCTCTCGAAAAAGGCATCACACGGAATGGAACGGGATATTCCGGCAAGATCTGGAATATTCTTGGACAGGTCTATTTCCCGAAAGCGGTGACGGACTCGACCTTTGCTTTCGAGACCAACAGCGATCCCGGCCAATTTGTCCCCGTGCACGTTCATCCTACCCAGGAGGAATTCATCCTGGTTCAGGATGGCATACTGGACCTGAAACTGGATGGCGTTTGGGTGCAGGCCAAAGCCGGAGACGTTGTCCGGCTGCCTCGCGGCATTCCGCATGGCTATTTCAACAAGTCGGATAAACCAGCGCGGGCACTGTTCTGGGTTTCGCCGACGCAAAAACTCGAAGCACTATTCAACCAGCTTCATAACCTGACGGATGTCGCCGAAATCGTCCGTATCTCCGCCGAGCACGAGGTGAACTTCCTGCCGCCCGAGGCCAACGAGTGAACCGTGCTTCTGCGCCCATGACAACGAAGGATGGCCGGTTCGGCTATGAGGCCGCCGGCGATCCCAGCCTGCCACCGTTGGTGTTCCTGCACGGAATCGGCGGCGCGGCACGGGCGTGGCGCAGCCAACTGGATTTCTTTGGAGATCGCTATCGCACCATCGCCTGGGACATGCCGGGCTATGGCGGATCGACGCCGCTTCCAAGCGTCAGCATTGCCACCCTCGCCGGCGCCTTGCAGGATTTCCTTCAACAGGTCGGCGCGACGAAACCCATTCTCGTTGGCCATTCAATCGGCGGCATGATCGTTCAGCAATTGCTGGCGAAGAGCCCAAGCGTCGCCGGCGCCGTTGTGCTTGCTCAGACCAGCCCCGCGTTCGGCAAGCCCGATGGCGACTGGCAGAAAGCTTTCATTGACGCGCGCCTCGGTCCGCTCGATCGCGGCGAGACGCTGGTCTCGCTGGCACCAACGCTGGTGAAGGAATTGGTCGGTGACAATCCCGACCCCGGCGGTATGGATATCGCCCGCGACTGCATGGCCTCCGTTCCCGAGGCGACCTATCGCGCCACGATGCTGGCACTGATGGGCTTCGACCTGCGCAACGCGCTCAAGGCGATTGTGGTACCCACGCTGGTGCTATCGGGCTCGAAGGACAACAATGCGCCGGCGCCGATGATGGCGAAGATGGCGACCTACATTCCATCGGCAACATACGTTGAACTTGAAGGGGTCGGCCACCTCGCCAATCTGGAACGTCCAAACGCCTTCAACGCCGCGCTCGATAGTTTCCTCAGGGCCAACATGGCTGCAACACAAGTGATGGCACAATGACGGTGCAAGCTGGCAAGAACGCAGCGGCGGTCGACAAGATCGATCTGGATATGCCGATCTTCGATCCCAAGGCATTCCGGCTGAACGGCGAACAGGCTTCAATTATCGCGACCGCACGCGAGCTGGGTCAGACCGTGTTCGCCGACCGCGCGGCGGCTTACGATCGCGAGGCGAAATTCCCGATCGAGAACTACAGGGATTTGCATCGCGCAGGCCTTCTCGGCATCGCCATCCCCAGGAAGCATGGCGGCCTCGGCGCCGACTACCAGACCTACGCCATAGCGGCCGCAGAGATCGGGCGCTATTGCGGTGCGACGGCTCTGACATGGAACATGCACGTCTGCTCGACGCTGTGGTCCGGGCCGCTGGCCGACGATCTCGAGATGGACGCTGCGACCCGTGCCGAACACGAACGCCGCCGCACCGTGCATTACAAGCGCATCGTCGATGAGGGCGCGATCTATTCGCAGCCGTTCTCGGAAGGCGGCGCGGCGGCTGCAGGCGGTGTCGCGTTCGGCACCGAGGCGAATCCGGTCAAAGGCGGCTGGATCGTCAACGGCAAGAAGATTTTCGCTTCGCTTTCCGGTCACGCCGATTATTACGGCGTGCTCTGCACTGAAATCGAAGAAGGCGAGAAAGCTTCCCGCCGCAACACGCTCTACCTCGCTTTGCCCGCCAAGGCCGACGGCATCTCGGTGGTCGGCGACTGGGATCCGCTGGGCATGCGCGGCACGGTGTCGCGCACGCTCTTGTTCAAGGATGTGTTCGTGCCGGAAGTTGCGGAGCTGATGCCGCGCGGCGTCTATTTTCAGGCGGCGATGCGCTGGCCGCATATGTTCCTGACGCTGTCGCCGACCTATGCCGGGCTGGCGCAGGCGGCCTACGATTTCACCGTGCGCTATCTGCGTGGCGAGGTGCCGGGCACCCCGCCGGTCAAGCGCCGGATGTATCCGACCAAGCAGATCGCGGTGGCGCAGATGCAGATCAAGCTCGAGCAGATCAAGGCGATCTGGTTTCAGGCCATCACCGAAGCCCGAGCCAATCCGACCAAGGAGCAGGTGCTGCGCGCCTATGCCGCGCAATATTCCGTCATGGAAGGCGCCAACGAAATCGCGACACTGGCCATCCGCACCTGCGGCGGTCAGGCGATGTTGAAATCACTGCCGCTGGAGCGAATTTATCGCGACAGCCGCTGCGGTTCGCTGATGCTGCCGTGGACCGCCGAACTCTGTCTCGACCGCATCGGCCGCGAAGCGTTGTACGAGACCGGCGAATCGGACGAGTGACTGTGGACCTCTCAGGTTTGATCGAGCGCAACGCCGCTTTCGCACCCGACAAGCCCGCGATCATTTTTGAGGGCGAGACTCTGACTTACGCGGCGTTCAATGCTCGCATCGAGCAGTCGGCACGCGCGTTGAAAGCTGAACTCGGGGTCAACCGGGGCGACCGTGTCGCAATCCTCAGCCTGAACCGGCCTGACTACCTCGTGTTGCTCTATGCCTGCGCCCGGCTCGGCGCCATGCTGGTGCCGCTAAACTGGCGGCTTGCGGTCGCCGAACAACTGTTCATCCTGTCGGACGCTGCCGCAAAAGTGCTGGTGCTCGAACAGGCGTTTGCGGAGATTCTGTCCGCGCTGAAAAAGAGCTCGCCCGATACCGCCGTCGTGGGACTCGACTTTGTACCCCCACAGGGAAGCGGATTCGATGCGCTGCTCACGCAGGCGCACGGCGACAGCCGCAATCCGCATAGCGACCTCACCTGTCCGCTGCTGATCGTCTACACTTCAGGTACCACTGGAAGGCCCAAGGGCGCGGTGCTGCGGCAGGAGGCCTTGCTATGGAACGGGGTGATGAGCCAGCACATGCACGGCCTCACCTCCAGCGACCATGTGCTGACCGTGCTGCCTTTCTTTCACGTCGGCGGCCTCAACATTCAAACCACGCCGGCGCTGCACTTTGGTGCGACGGTGACGATCCATTCGCGCTTCACGCCGGAGGCAACGCTCGCCACGATTGCGCGCCATCGTCCGACATTGACGGTGCTGGTGCCGGCGACGATTCAAGCGATGACGGACCATCCCGACTGGGCCTCGACCGATCTGTCCTCCCTGAAGGCGGTCTCGACCGGGTCAACCATCGTGCCGCCGCACCTGATCGAGCGCTTTGTCGCGCGCGGCGTGCCGGTGCTTCAGGTCTATGGCTCGACCGAAACCTGCCCGGTCGCGGTCTATACCCGCCTCGGCGGCGATCTGTCGCGCGTGGGCTCGACCGGCCTCCCCGGCCTGTGCTGCGAAGCGGCGGTGATCGACGACGAAGGGATCGAGCTGCCGCCGGACACTCCGGGCGAAATTACGGTGCGCGGCCCCAACGTATTCTGCGAATATTGGGACGACGAGCAGGCCACAAGGGAAGCGTTGCACGACGGCTGGTATCGCACCGGCGATATCGGCTGGCGCGACGCCGACGGCTATTTCTGGGTGCACGACCGCAAGAAGAACCTGATCATCTCCGGCGGCGAAAACATCTATCCGGCGGAAGTCGAACGCGTGCTGCTGGAGCATCCCGATGTCAGGGAATGCGGCGTCATCGGCCGGCCAGATCCCAAATGGGACGAAGTGCCGGTGGCCTACGTGATCAGGCATGCAGGATGTTCCGTCGAAGCGGAGGCGCTGAAAGCGCACGTGCTGACGCAGCTCGCCCGCTTCAAGGTGCCCCGCGATATCATCTTTGTCGACGATCTGCCGCGTACGGCTTTGGGCAAGGTGCAGCACTTCATGCTGAGACAGCTTGACGGGCCGGCGACGTCGCAAGGAGAAACACTTTGAAAATCGCGGTGCTGGGCGGCGGCAATGGCTCTTTCGCGGCCGCGGGCGACTTTGCGCTGCACGGCCATGACATCAGGCTGTGGCGGCGCGACGCAGCGCAGGTGGCAAAGCATCGTGCGGCGGGCTCCCGCATCATCGTCAAGGATGCCCATGGCCGACACGACGTGCAACTGGCGCTGGTGACATCGGACGTTGCCGAAGCCATCCGCGATGCTGAACTGATCCTGTGCCCCGCGCCGGCTTTTGCGCAGCACGATATCGCACGCTTGCTCGCGCCGCATCTCGGAGATGGACAGGTGGTATTCCTGCCGCCGGCGACGTTCGGCTCGATGATCTCTGCGAAAGCTGCGCATGACGCCGGCAATCGCGCAGCGGTGACCTTTGCGGAGACCGGCACGCTGCCATGGCTGGCGCGCAAGCACGGGCCGTTCGAGGTCGCCATCACCATCCGCGCCAAACGTTTGCCGGTCGGCGTATTTCCGCTGAAGGCTGCGGATCACGCGCTCGATGTGATCGGGCGGGCGTTTCCCGGCGTGATCGAACCATGCGGCGATGCCCTCTCGGGCGCGCTGATGAACGCCGGGCCGATCATCCACCCGCCGCTGATTGTCATGAATGCCGGTCCGATCGAGCATTTCGAGCGCTGGGACATTCACAAGGAAGGCACGCAGGCTGCGATCCGCCGGGTCACAGACGCGCTCGATGCCGAACGCATTGCGGTGCGCGAAGGCTTTGGCTACCGCAGCCCGCACTTCCCGCTGGCGCATCATTACGCAAGCGAAGGCGAGCAATGGATGTACGGCCGCGGCTCGCATGATCGCCTCACCGATTCCGGCGACTGGCGCGAGCGCATCGTGCTGACCGAGCATCGCTATATGCGGGAAGATCTGCGCCTCGGCCTGTCGTTTCTAGTATCGGTTGGCGAACTGGCCAACGTCGCAACACCACTTGCGAAATCCTTTCTCGCCATCGGCGGCGCGATCTGCGGAGAGGATTTCATGAAACAAGGGCGCACGCTCTCGAGCCTCGGGCTCGGCGATCTCAACCGCGACCAACTGCAAACCCTGCTACGCGAAGGTTTTGGCCGATGACCACTACTCGTCCCCCTGTCGCTTGTCTCGGCGCCGGCCGCATGGGCCGCGGCATCGCGGTGGCGTTCGCCTATGCCGGCCACGCCGTCACCATGATCGACGTCAAGGCGCGTCCAGCTGAACAATTCGCTAAACTCGAAGACGAGGCACTCGAAGAAGTCAGGAAGACGTTGGCCAGTCTGGCGCAGTTCGGCTTGCTGAAAGACGACGAAGCCGAAACGGTCATCGCACGAATTTCGGTTGTGGCCTCGCAGAATAGCGCTAGCGCACTTGCATGCGCCGGCATCGTGTTCGAAGGCGTGCCCGAAGTGGTCGAGCTCAAGCGCGAGGTGCTGGCGGCCGCCTCGAAGTGCGTCGGGCCTGACGCCATCATCGCCTCGACCACGTCAACGATTCTGGTCGATGACCTCTCCGGAGCGGTCGAGCATCCCCAACGCTTTCTCAACGTGCACTGGCTCAACCCGGCCTATTTGATCCCACTGGTCGAGATTTCGCCGGGGGCTGCGACCGATCCGGCAATTGTCGCGAAGGTCAAAGCATTACTTGAGGGTATCGGCAAGGTGCCGGTGGTGTGCGCGGCGACGCCCGGCTTCATCGTGCCGCGGATCCAGGCGCTTGCCATGAACGAGGCGGCGCGGATGGTGGAAGAAGGCGTCGCCAGCGCTGAGGATATCGACAAGGCGATCCGATACGGCTTCGGTTTCCGCTACGCGGTACTAGGTCTGCTGGAGTTCATCGACTGGGGCGGCGGCGACATTCTGTACTATGCGAGCCGCTATCTGGAAGGCGCGCTCGGCAGCGACCGTTATCGCGCGCCCGAGGTGATCTCGCGCAACATGCGCGACGGCCGCATTGGCTTGCGCACCGGCGCCGGTTTCCTTGATTATTCCGGCCTCGATGTCGATGCCTACCGCGAGCAGCGCCTCGCGCAACTGGTCGACATGCTCAGGCATTTTGGCCTGGCGCGGCCGCCGGTTCTCGATCGGGATTAACCGAACACATCCTGCAGCACGCCTTCGCGGACGACCGCGATGCCGTCGAGTTCGATGGTCGTACCCATCATGGGAAGATCGAAATGCCCCGCCGTATAGCGTCCGGCGAATTCGTTGGCGCCGGTGGAAAACAGGAAGTTGCCGGCCACCGCGCGCAGCTCGGTGCCGTTGGTTTCGCGCTGATCATACATGGTCAGTGCCTCGTAGCGGGCAGCGGGATTCATGCCGAACCCGACATGCGACACTGCATACGCCTCGCGGTCGCCCCAGGCCGCCAGATAAGCGCGCATCATCATCGCATCGGCGCCCTCGCCTTGCAGGTCGGTAACGTAGTCGTCCTTGAGCGTCATTTTGACCGGCGACGTCAGGTAGCGCTTGAAGGTGAGATTGATGTCGCCGGGTGCCATCACCAATGTACCGTTGACAGTGGCGCTCTTGGGAAAGCTGACGACAATACCGCCCGGCCAATGCGCCAGCGTGCCGGGCTTGTCGGTCCAGCCCCAGACGCCAACCGTCGAGGCGCCGACCATATCGACGTCGAGGTCGCTGCCGGCTTTCGAGGTCACGCGCATTCGCTTGGTTCCACGCAACATTTTAGCTGCCGC
>JAQGKC010000350.1 GCA_028290305.1 Bradyrhizobium sp. | reverse complement strand
GTCTTTGAAAACGCAGGCGGTGAACGCTAACTGCTCTGTGGCGTGGTCGATAAGCAGGGTGCATTTCACGAACTCGCAACGATCATAGCGAGTGAAGATGCTTTTGCCTCGAAAATCAAAATACACGGCCTGAAAACGTTCGCTGTAGACGACGCGCTCTTCCGTCGGATCATCCGATCTCATTTCTTCAACTTCGGCAGGTCGACCCGGTCCTCGCGAAACTCGGTCGGCCCCTTGGTGAGCCGGCGCCGGCGCTGAGCTCGTTCTTCGGGTGGCGCGGAGCGATCGATTATCTTTTCGATCGCCTTGCGGCGGATGCGAAGTCTCTTTTCGGGGCGGTTTTTCTGGCGCAAAGAAGACGTTCGCGGGTGACCTCTGGTTAAGATTCTATTCGCAGGCGGTGGCAAAGAGCTGCCGCCAAGTTAGGTCGGCGACGACTTTTCTTTCCTTTGCTGCAGCTTGATGCGGGTTTTTTTCTGAGCAGGCACTCAGTTTCATCATAGATGACGAACGGTTGAGGCTTACTCGGCCGGCACTACCTCGGCGTTGGGATCGCCGGGTGCCGTCGCCCAGGCCAATTCGACAAGCGTCACGATCCGCCGGCCAGCACCGTCAAGCTGGCAGACGATAAGGCCCTGCTCCTCGATGTATGTCAGCAGGCGTCGCGCACGGCGCAATGAGTGCGAGCCATACGCGCGAGCAATCGCGGCGTCGCTCGGGCAGGGCCAACCTTCCTTCGCTGCGCGGGCGACCATCAAGAAGACACCCTGCATGTCCTCGGGCAGAATCGAGGCGCGAACCGAAACATCCTGCCACGTGTCATCCTTTCCCATATCGCCGTCGAGGCCGGCGCGGGCGTGCGTCAGCATACGACGGAAGTCACCCAGGTCCAGCACGGCCAAACCGAGGCCCTCGATTCGGCAGCGGACGACGAACTCCTGATAGAGTGCGCCGATAGCACGGAATCCCGCGTCAGGTTCGGCCATGACCGCGCGCAGAATACGGTCTAGGCGTTCACGCCGCTCGGCCAGTTCCTCAGCGCTAAGAGGCTGCTCCACCACGTCGGGGTGGGCCTCCAGCGCCGCAGACTTTGCCATCATCAGCTGTCCGAGGAGGTCAGGAGATGGCGGGCGGCGCTGTGGCCGGATATTTTCCGGCGGCGGGGCTGCGAGAATTGTGGCGCGTACGTCCTCCAGCGTCGCGCTAGGCAGCGGCATCAGTCGCGGAGTCGCATTACGCGGCTGGGTATCCGTTGGACCGATGCGCAGCTTCAGAGGGCGGCGGGAGAGCGCCGGGCCTAGCGCCATGAATTGGCCCCGTTCCAGATCGCGGAAGGCGTCTGCCTGCCGCCGCTCCATGCCGAGAAGGTCGGCGGCGCGCGCCATGTCGATATCCAGGAAGGTGCGGCCCATCAGGAAATTGGAAGCCTCCGCAGCGACGTTCTTGGCGAGCTTGGCCAATCGCTGGGTTGCGATGACCCCCGCAAGCCCGCGTTTGCGGCCTCGACACATCAGATTCGTCATGGCGCCGAGAGAGAGTTTGCGCGCCTCGTCCGAGACCTCCACGGCGACGGCCGGCGCGAACAGCTGCGCCTCATCGACCACTACGAGCATCGGGTACCAGTGGTCGCGGGCGGCCTCGAAAAGCCCGCCGAGACAGGCAGCGGCGCGCCGCATTTGGTTCTCGGCGTCGAGATCCTCGAGATTGAGCACCGTGGAGACGCGATGGATGCGCGCTCGCTCGCCGGCGACCTGCAGGCCCCGCTCAGTATGGTCCTCGGCATTGATCACAAGGTGGCCAAAACGGTCGGCGAGCGCCACGAAGTCGCCTTCGGGGTCGATGACGGTCTGCTGCACCCAGGGGGCACTCTGTTCCAGCAGCCGTCGCAGCAGATGCGATTTGCCGGAGCCGGAATTGCCCTGCACCAGCAGGCGTGTAGCTAGCAGTTCCTCTAGGTCCAGAGCCGCCGGGGCACCCGCCGTTGTGTGTCCCATCTCGATCGCAACGGTCATGCCTCGACTCAAAGTCTCCCTGCGGACAGGGCTTATCAATCTGAACGCGGCGCGTCGAGCACCGATGGGTGATAAACGTCGTTCTCGGTGGTGGCGATGTCGGCAAGACGACCATCCTTGATGCGATTGGCTTGCTCCTCAGCCCCGTCAACCTGGCGAACCTGCCTTACACCGACTACCATGCGCGGGACATAGATGCGGGCTTTGTCATCGAGGCTCTTGTTTCACTGCCGCCAGGAAGCGGCATCAGCGATCAGTTCAAAACCTCTTGGCCTTGGGAGTCGACATCTCTGTCCCGAGCACGGACGACGACAGCAAGCCCGCCGGTGAGTCCGTTTACCGACTTCGCGTGCGCGGTACGGAAGACCTGGAGCTTGCTTATGAGATCATGCAGCCCGACGGCTCGACCGACTTCTCCCCGGTTGCCTCGCGCCGCTCCATGGGGCTTGTGCGCCTCAGCGGCGATGACCGCAACGATCGCGATCTCCGGCTCGTGCAGGGATCGGCGCTCGATCGGTTGCTCTCGGACAAGGGACTTCGCTCGCGAATGGCGAGTGAACTGGCGAAGAGCGATGTCAAAGGCGAGCTAACCGCCGAGGCGAGGACGCGCTCGAGGATATCGACCTAGCCTTCAAAAAGAAGAGTCTGCCGGATGGTCTCGACCTTGCCATCACCGGGCGGACAGGGCCCTTCGATCGCATTTCGGTCTGACCGCCGACCGCAATGGCATCCAGTTGCCGCTGGCAAGCTGGGGAGCGGGGACGCGGCGGCTGTCAACCCTCGCCATTGCAGAGCAGAACCAGGGCGAGGCGCCGATCACGATCGTCGATGAAGTCGAACGCGGGCTCCCTATCGCCAGTGAATGCTGATGGAAAAGCTCCAGGCCGGCAAGTCGCAGGTGTTCGTTACCACACACAGTCCCGCGGCAATCTCTGCCCCATCGAAGGCAGGCCTTTGGTATGTCGATCACACGGGACAGATCGGCCTGCTCGACGCCACGAAGACCGCAAAACACAGCAGGACCGATCCCGAGACATTCCTTGCGCGTCTCGACTCGTCGGTATTTCCACACAGGTCGCTGGTCGTGTGGGTGGGCCCGTGACCCGTTATGCGTTGGAATATGAGAATCGCAACACGTCAAATCGGTTTGTGCTCAAGGCGTTGCGTCAATATGGGTCCGACGGTCAAGAGCTTCAGCCCACAACCTTCGAATACACGAAACCGCCGATTGGTTCGGTGAACGCGGATTACCAATTCCCGAACTCTGTCGTCTTGGCCGGTCGCAATCGTCTTGGAGCAGGTTAAGGCCCACGGTGCTTTCATCACCAACTCTAATGGTTGGGACCCCGTTCCGGATAAATTACCCAAATTCGATCTCGATGACGCCGCCGGAAATGATCTAGGCGCTTGTTGCTGTCGTGGATGGTGATGGTCTGCCCGATATCATCGCGCATGTTGAGCTTCCGGACGAATCTGAGACTCAGTTCGCCTATCTGCAGAGGCCGAAGGGATGGCCCAGCGCGCCAAGCTTTGTTTTGTCCACGCTGCGAGCGACGTCTGCACATCCTTTCGTATTCATCGGCAATATCGATGGAAAGTATGGAGCAGACGTAACCAGTGTCAACGACACCGCAACACTATCGTCGGACCAACAAAACAAGTTTGGGAATGTTTTTTTAAGCGACGGCCAACAATTCATTGCACAGGCGTCTTTTGCGCCGCCTGTGCAATTTTCGAGGACGGACAAGCAAGAAAGAGGCGTGAGGCTCCTCGATCTGCACGGCCGCGGTTTGCCGGATATTATCTTCCGTCGCGATGTTACGCAGGACGGAAATCCTGACGGAATTGCTGCGACCACGCGCCTTCTGTCTGTTCCAGATCTCAAAGTGCTGTGGCCGGCGTGGATCTAACGGCTGGATTGAATGTCGCCTTTGCGTCACTTACCCAGATCGACTCTTTACCGCCCAACATCACGCTCTTTGATAATAAGAGTCGCCCGGTTCGTAGCATCGCAGATGGGTTCACAAAGGACGGAAACGGCGTGCCTACGCTAAAGCGGGTGGTCTCAAACGAAAATGCCGGTAAACTCCTCGATGGCGTAGCGTACCTGTGTGTACCAAAATCCCTATCCGGGCTTGTCGAGCGAAGAATCGGCTAAGCTGGCGCGATGACCGCGTTGATCTGGTTTGTTCTGTCCGTGCTTGCCTTGCCATTCAAGTCGATGAGCCGGCTTGAGGCGGAGAATGCGGTTCTCCGACATTAGTTGATCGTTTTGCGGCGTAAGCTGAAAGGCCGGGCTCGGCTCACAAATAACGACCGCTGGTTCTTCGTTTATATGTATCGATGTTTTCCGTCGATCTTGAAGGTCGTAACGATTGTCCAGCCTGAGACGCTGGTGAGTTGGCAGCGGGCCAGCTTTCGTCGTTATTGGCGTTGGAAATCGCGGCGGCGAGGAGGGCGCCCCCGAATCGAGATTGAACTGCGCGCGCTGATCCGACAGATGAGCACGGAGAATGTGCTTTGGGGTGCGCCGCGAATCCACGGCGAACTACTCAAACTCGGGTTTAACGTCGCTCAATCAAGCGTCGCCAAGTACATGGTCAAACGTCGTGGACCGCCCAGTCAGGGCTGGAAGACCTTTTTGCGAAACCACGCTCCGGACATTGCCGCCATGGATTTGTTCGTGGTCCCAACCATCGGCTTCAGACTGGTGTATGGCCTTGTCATCGTGCGGCTTCATCGTAGAGATCTCGTATGGATCAATGTCACAGCCAACCCGACAGCGGAGTGGGTAGCACGCCAGATCACCGAGGCATTTCCTTGGGATGAGGCTCCGCGTTATATGATTCGGGACCGCGATCAGATCTACAGCGCCATTGTCACACGCCGACTTCGCGCCATGGGCATCCGAGATAAGCCAATTGCACCAGCCTCGCCCTGGCAGAATGGCTTTGCCGAGCGGTTGATCGGATCGATCCGGCGCGACTGTTTGGACCACATCATTGCCTTCGGCGAGGCTCATCTGCGCCGGATTCTAATTTCCTATGCCGCTTACTACAACTCCGTCAGAACGCATCGATCCTTGAACAAGGATGCGCCGGTTTCTCGCCCGGTCCAGCCGGCAGGAAGCATCAAATCGCATCCCACCCTTGGCGGACTTCATCACCATCACGTCCGGGTTTAGGTTTTCCGTACACACAGGCTCCGCCCTGACGCGGGCAAGGGTGAAGTCCCCGTGGATCCGGGACCGGCCGCGGCGGTCTGGCGTCTTCCGCCGGGACCGGGCCGTCGGCTGCGCTGAAGCCCCGCTTCGCTGGTCTTCACCCTTCGGGCTTCTATCCCTGACGCATCCGCTAGCGCTCGGGACACACCGCGGCAGCATCACGATTGAGAGTGAGAGTGCGGACCGGGTTGCCGTGACGGGTTGAAGGTCGGAGGAGAGGCTTCCGGCGCCCATCGCGGAGAACCGCGATGTCCAGACACGCCACACGAGTCGGCGCCCGCAACGACCGGGCGAGCCTTTACAGCGAAATCACCGACAAGATCATCGCCGAGCTGGAGGCCGGCCGTGTCCCCTGGGTGCTGCCATGGGGGACGGCGGCGATCAAGGCGCCCCTCGCTATGCCGCGCAACGCTGTCACGCAGCGCGGATATTCCGGGCGCAAGGCACGAGACTGATTGGCACTTACGACAGCCAGGTTTCGTTTGGTCAGTCACGTGTGCTGTTGGTTTGGACCCGTCTGATTATGCCGAACGGCCGTTCGATCGTGCTGGAGCGTCAGCCCGGCGCCGATACCGCGGGTTATGCCGGCCTTGAGGATGAAGTCGACAATCATTGGGGTGCTTTGTTTAAGGCCGCGCTCCTGTCCACGTTGCCTGGCGTTGGAAGTGAACTCGGCGCCGGCTCCGATACCGGCAACAATGGCGACATCATCCAGGCGCTCCGCCGAGGATCCAGCGACAGCTTGAACCAGACCGGCCAAAAAGTCGTTCAACGCAATCTAAACATTCAACCGACGCTGACGATCCGGCCGGGTTTCCCGGTGCGCGTGATCGTCAATCGAGACCTCGTACTCGAGCCTTACAAAGGGTGAGGACATGACGACGACGGCAAGGACGCCATGATCAGCGAGTTGCAGCATGGGCAACTGGCGATCGGCGATCGGCGATATTCCGTATCCGCCTGATCGATGCCGGGTAGTGCGGCGCGATAGAGCTCGCGCGGCGTATACTTCAACTGATATCCGAATTCCGGCGAAGCGTGCCGGAACGGACCCTCCATGTACCAAAGCGCGCCATGACCATAAGGCTCACTCATTTGCCGGTCGGTGAATTCGGCAACACCCGCCTCCAACGGGCCCGGACCTTCCTCGTCCGCGGGGATCAGGCGATCGACGAGGGCGGTCAACTGCGTCCACTCCTCAGCTGTAAAATACTTTGGTCAGCGCTCGCTGGAGGAAAGCGCGCCGTGATGGAGAAATTCCGATCGGTCGCATCATGTGCTCCAGCGCAATCAGGGCAACGTTAGCCCGACGCACGCTCCCGCGTGGCGTACAGCGCAGAACTGAACCGCGCCGGTGGCCGGTTCGATGAACCAGATCACGGGAAGGAATGCGCTGATTGCGGTGGACCCGGTGACCGCGCGGGCGTAGTAGTTTTCGGTGAGCGTGGGTCTTCCGATGTCGAGCGGAAGCTTGACGCAGTCTCCGTTGTTGGCTGTCAGGTCCCGAAAGTCGTATCGGGCTGTGCAGATCCAGAATTGGTTTCCCTTCTTGTCGACGACGTAGGCCGATGCCGTGCGGTTGGTTGCGGTCTGCCGCACATCCGGCTCGGGAAACAATTCGTAGCGGACGGGTTGGGCCAACGTCTCTGATCCCCCAAGCAGCAGCAGAGTAAAGGCAAGAATGTTCCCCACTCCGAGCCGCCGCGTTGAGATATTCGCGGACATGATATCGTCCCTGTCGGAATTCGCTCCGGCAACATTTGTACTCCGTCGTGCCGGGCGCCCATGACCGTCGTCAATATTTCGCGTCGAGACGGCGTCAAATCTTCGTCGCAGGAAGCGAGCGGATTTAGGGATCGCGCTCATTGATATTTGAGTTGGTCGTAGGCTGCGCAGCAAGCGCTGCATAATCACCCAAAGCGCATCGATTATTTTTGACGTCGGTCAAGGTATCGCACAGCATAGCGTCGTACAGTCTCTCTCGGGTACGCAGATCAGTGGAGAAAGCCCATGTGCGATTACAGCCTGCATGCTGTTGCATCTCGTCCAGCCAAAATTGGAGAGACGCTTGTCACGACCAGTTTCTACGGCACATCGACGCGCGGCTTTGCTGCAAAAGAAGAGCCGCGTGTTGCGGTATGTCTCTTGCCAAGGACCGAGCTCGCATTCGAACAAGACGTCCGGTACAATCGCTTTTGGCTGTCAACCAAGAACGCGGGCTTTCGCGTTGCCCGGTTTTGCACGATCCAACCCCGCGCACCGGAACAGCATCGCGACGCCCTGGCGTTTCCGGACGGACACATCGTTCTCGTGAATCTATTGTCGGAAGGGCAGCAAGCACGCGTAC
>JAQGKC010000320.1 GCA_028290305.1 Bradyrhizobium sp. | reverse complement strand
GCGGAGTTCATCGGCACCTTCGCGTTCGTGTTCATCGGCGCCGGCACCGCAGCCGTGGTCGGCGAAGGTGTCGGCCTGCCCGGTATCGTCGCGATTGCCTTCGCCCACGGCTTGGCCATCATGGTCTTCGCCTTCGCCTACGGCCCCGTGTCGGGCGGGCATATGAACCCCGCCGTCACTGTCGGCGTGCTTGCCGCCGGCGCGATGGGCGTCGGCGAGGCGGCCGGCTATATCGTCAGTCAGCTCATTGGCGGTATCGCCGGCGCGCTCTTATTGCGGACCGTACTAGGAGGCGCGGAGACCGGCCTCGGCACGCCCGCACTCGCGCACAACCTCGCTCTCGGCGCCACGTCCCTCACGGTCACGCCGGAAGCAGGCTTCGCGATTGAGGCCTTGCTCGCGTTTTTCCTGGTGACGGTGGTGCTCAGCACAGCGGTCGCAGGCCGCGCCGGCAGCCTTGCACCGCTGGCGATCGGAATGACGCTGACGCTCAACATCCTCATGGGCGGGGCCCTCACGGGCGCTCCCTTCAACCCGGCGCGGGCGCTGGGCCCGATGGTCGCGACCGGTAATTTCAACGATGCCTGGCTGTACGTGACAGCCCCAATCGTTGGCGCCATCGTCGCTGCCATTCTGCACACGGGTCTCGCCCGGCTCGTCGAGGCGCGGATGGCGTCCAGGCCGGACAGGGCGGCCCGGGCGCCGGCCGAATGAGTCCCATTCGCGACTGATACTTCAAGGTCAGAGGAAAATCGCGCCGCTGCCGAGCCGATCGGCAACGGCGCGGTCGGCAGTCGCGACGCGAACTCGGAGTAGCAGGCTTGGCCGGTCAGCCAAGCCTGCTACTCGCGTGGCTTTGTAAACCACGCCACGCTAGGACGACATCTGTGATCTCCTGTAAGTCTCACTCTTACTTCGTTTCGACGCGCTGAGTGTCTGTGGGCGGCCGGGTCCTGCGCCAACTCTCTCGGTGGTGCCAAGTCTTGAGTGCGTACCGATGACGCTGTCAGCGCTTACGATCTGCCAATGAAGATGCCGGCAACCGCTAGGCGGCGGCGGATCGCGGCAAGCCCCTACCACGACGATGCGCTCACCGATGGTCTCGCCGAGGCGCGCGTGGATGTGTGGGCAAGGCTCGGGCTTTCGCTGAAGCACTGGGCAGCGGCAGCTGAATAACTTCCGGCTTCTGGAGATTGGCGCAAAACCGATGCAATCACAGCAATGGAAACAAACTCATTGCGAAGCGGATGCATACATTTCCATTCGCGCCCGGTTTCTCGCAAGCCCGACTCTGTCAACAGACGACGTTGCGAGACCAAACAGTAACATCGTCGCAGGCGGTCGTGTGCCGGGATTTCGACTGCTTGCAGCACAGGAGCGACTTGATGGCCAAATGCCCTACACTCACGACCCCCGCCAGCAATCCCATCGTTACCAGCGACACCTCGAAGTACACCAAGGCCTCGAACTTATTGGAGAGAGTTATGAAGACGATTCCCAAGATCGCCACCGCGTCGGCAGTCGCATTTTCCGCATTTGCTTTCACCGCGACGCCAGGATCGGCAGACACTTGGTCACCAGCCACCGTACCGCTTGGCCACTACTGCATATCATATGATGGAGGCGGGACGGACTGCAGCTTCACAAGTTATGCGCTATGCGAGGCGACGGCCTCCGGCCAGGATGCCGAATGCTTTGGCAATACCCCTGCAGACGATCAAGATCCTTGGAACACTCGCGCTCGGCGAGGACCACGCTTTTGAACGACATGCGTTGTCCTTTTTGCACAAAGGCCGACGGCGGGCATCACCCGCCGTTTGCGCAGAGGAATGGTGCTGGTATGCGTTCCCAACAGTATTCTTCGTCACCACAAGTCTTCACTGCCGTCTCAATGTCTGAACAATGGTATGTCGACAACGTAAGGCCGCCTCAGTTGCCTCTTTAGCATGTCTCCCGTTGGCACTTTTCGGAAGTACGCCTGCAGCGAAACTTCCGCTTTCGGAGCAAAAGCGGACCTCATGCGACCGCCTCAGTCACCATCAGGCGATTGATAAACAATAATATACCAGCATCAAAAAGGGCTGGGTGAAATTGAGCACCTCTCACGCCGCTGCCGACTCCTTCGCGTTAGGAATGCCATAAAATAGATTGTGTCCGGTGGACGGGAGGATCTGATTCCGATAGTCGGGCGGTGGCCGCACTAGTCGATCTGGTTCACCTTTGCGGCAGTCCCGGTGATACAAATCGCAGATCTATTATTAGCACACCGCTTTTTGAGTCTCGATCGCCGGAATTAGTCGTCGAAGCTGTCGATGACGGTGTCGGCGATCGCACGTTTGGTGATGACGCCGACGATGTCGCTGGCCCTTGGCCGATCGACACCGTGGAAGACGATGGCGGCGCCGGATCGGCGGCGCTTCAATCTGGCAAGCACCAAACTCAAGAGATCGACATCCCGGCAGATCACCGCGCGGCTTTCGACAAAACGCTCGATCAGCAGGTTCGGATTGCTCTGGGATTCGCGCCACAGGCCCGATCGGGGTGGGATGAGGCCGACGATTCGACCCTCGCGTTCAACAATGATGGCACGCAAATCGTCTGCGTCTTCCTTGGCGATGGCCTCTTTCAGGGATGTTCCAGCCTTGGCTAGGATGAAACGCCGCTCCATGATGTCCTGAGCCTGCTGGACGAGATAAAGATTGATATGCCGCTCCTTCGGGATGCGGTGGCCACGATGGCGCAATTTGATCGTGTAGATCGTCTCGCCGATCAGCGCTCGCCTGATGCCGGCCGCAATCGCGACCGTAACGATGACGGGAACGATGATGGCGTAGTCGCGCGTCATCTCGAAAACCATGACGATGGCGGTCATCACGCCGCCGGTTCCCGCGCCCACCATCGCGGCCATTCCGACGATCGCGGCCGAAGGAACCGTCAAGCCGGCGTGAGGAAGGATGGCCCCCACGGCAACGGCGAAGGCTCCGCCCAACGTGGCTCCAAGGTAGAGCGAAGGCGAGAAGATGCCGCCGGAGGCGCCGCATCCGAGACTGATGGTCGTGGCGAGCAGTTTCAGCACAAACAGCAACGCGAGCAAGCCCCCTGACGTCATCTGATTGTCGAGCGTCGACTGGATGACACCATAGCCGACGCCGTCCACATAGGGATGGCCGAAGAAGTGAATGAGAACGACCATTATCAGGCCGACCGTGGCCATGCCGAGGATGTTTTGGGTGTAGACGTTGCCCGGTAATTTGGGGAAACAGTCTTCCATGATCACGAGCAGGCGAATGAATGCCCAGGACGCAACACCGCACATGATTCCGAGCAAGACGAAAGCGATGGCTTCTTCGAAGCCGATCAATGGCGACAGCGAGGTTTGAATGGCAGGAACGACAAAGGCCGGGTCCGGTCCGATCAACATCCTGCCAATGGACGTGGCCGCGCCGGTCGCCACTACGACCGGAAGAAAGGTACGGTTCGAAACCTCCGGCAACAGAATTTCCACGGCGAAAAGCACGCCGCCCAGCGGGGTGTTGAATGTCGCGGCAATCCCGGCCCCAGCTCCGGCGGAGAGCAAAGTGATCTTCTGCCAGGTGGAAAGCCTGATGGCCTGCGAGAAAGCCGAACCCAGCGCCGCGCCGATCTGAATGATCGGGCCTTCGCGGCCGACCGCAGCGCCGCTGCCGATCGAAAGCGCCGATGCCAGTGATTTGATGAGCGCAACCAGCCCACGGATGTTGCCGCGTTTGTAGAAGACCGCGTCCATCACCTCGGGAACGCCATGGCCCTTGGCCTCCGGGGCGAAGCGCTCCACCAGGAACACCACACCGAGGCCGCCGATGATCGGCGAAAGCAGTACCCAGTTGCCAAACCGACTCGGACCCTCGCTGACGTTCGCGTCGTACCAGATGCTGAACGTGGCGTTGTAAAACGCATTGTGAAAGAAACCGATCAGCCACCGCAATGCGACGGCGCCGAAGCCGGTCATAACGCCCACGATCAACGCAAGTCCGCAAAGGACCAGCAGGCTCACCCGTCTTTCGTCCTGCCGAACCGGCGTGCTGCTGCCGAGAGTGGGCTGAACGGAAAAATCGGACGGAGAGGTGGGCGCTAAGGACATGTCGGGTACAATCGTATCGGAATGGACTGGTCAAATCGACACGAAGCTGCCGTGAAATCAAGGGCAATTCCTACTGGCTGCCTTTCGGAAACTGCGTCGTGCGCGCGCGCGTCGAACAGTTACCTGTGTAGCCAGCATAACGCGACAAAAAACGTGGGATTAGGCGACCTTGCGCTGGTCAAATATTCGCGCTCTGATCCGGCATGACAAACCGCGTTAATCGGGACAATGCATGATTCGGCAAGGTCCTACGGATGTAACTTCCAACTAGAACGAGATCACAAACTCGTCAATCACCACCCAAAGCCCGTTGATATCTCGTTTCACGAGGCTGTCTCTCATTCCTCGGTGGACGGCCACGCTGCATCGGTCTAGATCACTGCAGGCCGGGGCGGCCAGCGTGAGGAGTGGAGATGGGGCCGCGCTACCGGAAAAACCTGAACGTTCTCCTGCCCTGCTTCGTCGTGCTCGGCATCATGTTCGGCCTAGTGGCCTATGCGCCAGAACTGTACCGCGCATTCTGTGGCGCAACCGGATACGGAGGGACGACGCAGCGGGCGTATTCCGACCCGACTGCCACCTCCGATAAGACTGTAACGGTTGCGTTCGACAGCAACGTCGCGCCGGACTTGCCGTGGCGGTTCGAACCGGAACAGCGCTCCGTGACCGTTCACCTCGGCGAACAAAAGCTCGTATTCTTCACCGCCGAGAATCTCAGCAACGAGTCGATCGTCGGGCACGCGACGTTCAACGTCACGCCCGAGACGAGCGGCATCTATTTCAATAAAATTCAATGCTTCTGCTTCAATGAAGAGCGCCTCGAGCCACATCAGAAGATCGATGCCCGTCGTCTTTTTCGTCGATCCGGCCTTTGCGAAGGATTCGGACAACCTCCACGTCGATACGATCACGCTCAGCTATACGTTTCTTCGCTCGGCGAATCCGTCACAAAGCAAGAATCTTTCGCGCTTCCTCGCCAATGCCGCGCCGGATCCCGTCCATGGCCAGCAACTCTTCACCGAACGGTGCACCGCATGTCACGCGATGGACAGCAACAAGACCGGACCCATCCTTGGCGGGGTGGTCGGCCGCAGGGCCGGCTCGGCTCCCGGATACCACTATTCGCCGGCGCTAACGAGCGCCGGTCTCACCTGGTCCACGGATAATCTCGATCAGTGGCTGGCCGACCCCCAGAAATTCCTTCCCGGCGCACGCATGCCGGTTCGCGTGCTCGACGCTCCGTCTCGCCGCGACATCGTCGCTTACCTGCAGAAGGTAGGCCAGGAGCCCAAGGAGCGGACCGGTTCGAACGCACCTGTATCAGGCGGAGAATACTAGATTAGAGCTTGAGAAAGCGCGACGGGCTAAGCGAGATAGCGCTCAATACGTCCGTGACCTGACGACTCCTACTCCAGCCGTTTCACCTCGCGAAGTGTCGGGAACAGCTTCATCCGGTCCTCTGTTAAGGGATGACCGGACCTGGCTCGGACGTGGCCGGAGGTCTGAAAATGGCACGAAACGGAATTGGCATCCGTGCTTGTCGATGTCTGTTCATCGGCGCAAAGCAGACTTGATCCGCAAACGCGAGCACGTCTGAGTTTGACCTAATGTATGGTCCGGCCGTGCGTTGCAAGTGGTTTTGCCGAGCTGGCGGTGAGCGGTCTTGCATCAATGTATCCGGCCTTTAATTGGAGCATTTGCTCCGGGCCATCATGGATATCAGCGCGCGTGCATTCTCGTTAGCGGACAGGCCTCGATCGGGCCATTAGGGTGACCAGTGTTCGCACGCGCTCGGAAGACCGATCCTCCATCTCGTCTCATCCTCTCGCAGACCTCGGCTGGAAACTGGTGATAGGGTTACGTCATCGCTTGCTCCTCGTATCGCGCAGTTCCTTT
>JAQGKC010000287.1 GCA_028290305.1 Bradyrhizobium sp. | reverse complement strand
TTTTCGACCGAATGACAAGCTTCTCTCATTTCTGGAGGCACTGTGATTATGCCGACTCCAAAGCAGCGATCGCCACCGTCAGAGCCCGTCCTGAGCCAATGGTCGGCATAATCCAGAGGTCGGCATAGTAGAGATTATGCCGACGTCGGCATAATCTCTACTCGATCACCACCAACCAGGCGGCCATCAGCGCGCTGTTCCGCGTGGTCAACCGCTACGTCGGCAATCTCGCGCCGATGCCCGGCGTGTTTCCCGACTACAAGGCGCCGATCGTGCGCAATGGAGCCGAAGGTCGCGAGCTCGCAACCGCGAGGTGGGGAATGCCATCGTCGTCGAAGGCGTTGATGGATGCCACCAAGAAGCGAGCCGAAAAGCTGCAGACCAAGGGCAAGTCCGTCGATTTCACGGCATTGCTCCGGATGGAGCCGGATGGCGGCACGACCAACATCCGCAACGTGAGGAGCAAACACTGGACGCGATGGCTCGGCGTCGAGAACCGTTGCGTGGTGCCGTTTAACAGCTTCAGCGAATTCAACAAGCCAGAGGGGGGTGACATCTGGTTCGCGCTCGACGAGACCCGGCCCCTCGCCTGCTTCGCCGGCATCTGGACCAACTGGACGTCCGTCCGGAAGGTCAAGGAAGGCGAGACCACCAATGACCTCTACGCGTTCCTCACCACGGAGCCTAACGCCGAGGTCGGTGCGATCCACCCGAAGGCGATGCCGGTGATCCTGACGACACCGGAAGAAGTCGAGACCTGGATGACGGCCCCTCCGGACGAGGCGCTCAAGCTCCAGCGGCGGCTGCCGAACGGCGCGGTCCGGATTGTCGCCCGCGGTGTCAAGGAAGACCCGGCGTGACCGGCGGCGCGAAGATTATGATAAGGTTGCGGATGCGGCGCGGTTCGCCTGTTGCGAGCCTTGGCACTTCGCGTCAAGGGATTTTCTAGGCGGACATACGGGCCCGATAGTGGCAAACGATAGCAAAACAGCGAGTCCGCGCCCGCGTACCGAAGAGTGCGAATTCTGCGGCCACCACTACATTCGGCCATGCACCGCCGCCACTCAAGCCGATTGCCGGAACGTGAAACTCGTGAGACCCGAGACAGAGCCTCAGGCCTCGATTCGTCACCACTACATTCCGGTCTTCTACCTGAAGCGCTGGTGCTCCGGCGACGACAAGAAGATCTGCGAGTACAGTCGTCCACACAAGGACATCTACGATCGTCGCATCTTTCCCGTCCAGACCGGGTTTCTCGATCGGCTCTACGAAAAGAAGGGCGTCCCGAAGCTGATCGCCCAGCAGGTCGAGGACGATTTCATGAAATCCGTCGACACGGACGCATCGGAAGCCCTGCAATTGATCGAAACCGGTGACCCAAAGATCGACAGCGACCCGAAACACAGATCCGCATGGTCATTGTTCCTCATCACTCTGATGACGCGGATGCCGGAAGATGTGGACGCTCTGGGAAAAATACTGGATGACGACTGGGAAAGAGACCTTCCGAAGGTCCGTCAGACATATGCCGACAAGAGGAAGCCCGACGATCCTCCTACGCTCGAAGAGTTCATCGAGCAGAAGGATCCCGACCACATGGCACGTTGGAAGATGAATGCGTTGCCGGCATTGATGAATCACGAAAAGATCGGCCAGTCGCTGAACGACATGCGCTGGTTCGTCGTGACGATGGCAGCCGACGCCCCACCTCTTCTTTCCTCGGACAGACCGTTGTTCGTATCGGGAGCATTCGGCGCCGCGGACTGCTATCTTACCCTGCCGATCGCGAAGGACCGGTTGTTCGTAGCGACCTGCAGCGAAGAGATGGAGCAGGAAGTTCAAGAGCCAACCGCTGAGCGAACTGATCCGCTCGACGAACATGCAAGTAGCCAAGCAAGCTGCGAAGTACGTGTACGGCAACGACAAATCCGAACTGGAATTCGTCGACAAACAATTCGACGGACAGGCCCAAGTGCTTTTTCGAAAGGTTGCGCGAGTATCGAAAGCAAAAATATGCGCCATCCCCGCCTTGACCGGCATCAGCGGCCCCGTTCGGACCCGGCTCCCGAGCGACGGCAATGCCATCGCCGACCCTTCGCGCGATCAGGTGGCGTCCGCCTGGCGGAGCGTGATCCGCGTCAATTCGGAGGGGCGACCGAGCCGCAGCGCGAAGCCGGGCCACAGCGCGGTGCCGTTATTCACGTAAAGCGTCATCCCGTCGACGTCGTAACGACCCGACACGTAACCGGCGTTGGCGCGTGCGGCCAGCCGGTCGATACCCAAAATCAGTCCTCCGTGCGTGTGTCCGGACAGTTGCAGAGCCACGCCGAGCTTCGCGGCGTTTCGCGCGTCGCTAGGCTGATGGTCGAGCAGGATGACAGGGGCGCATTTGGGGGCGCCTTCGAGGACGGCGGCCAGGTCTCGGACGAGATGCCCAGTGTGGCGCGACGCCCGGTCGGTAATGCCGGCGAGCACCAGCTTGCTTCCGCCGCGATCGAGAACGATGTACATGTTCTCGAGCGAGAGCAGTCCCAATTCGGCGAAGTGCGCCATCCACGTGTTGTAGCCGAAGATGTATTCGTGATTGCCCGAGATCACGTAGACGCCGTCGGTCGCCTTCAAGTCCCGCAACGGCTCGATGTCGGCGCGTCGCGCATCGAGAGTGCCGTCGATCAGATCTCCCGTGATCGCGATCAGGTCGACGCCGAGTTTGTTCGATCGCTCGACGACGGCGCGCGCCCATGAAGCGGGAAACAGCCGGCTGATGTGGAGATCGGTCAGTTGCAGAATGGTGTACCCGTCGAACTGTCGCGGAAGTCCGTGGATGCCGACTTCGATGTCCTTCAGCGGCGGAATCCGCATCGCCTGGTGGACACCGACAGCGGCCGCGACGGTGGCCACCGCAGCCAATCCATAGCGGACGCCGTCGGGTGCGCTCACGATACCACCATGGATCGGAAGTCCGACCAGAAGTCCGACATCGAGCGCCAGTTGCAGCAGCGCCAGCAAGACGATCGCGCCGAACGCCCAGTTGAAGAGGACGACCACCGGGCGTGGAAACTCCGGAGAGAATACCGAGCCCGACGAGAGCTTGCTCCACCGGTGAAACTGCAATGCGACCAACGCGAGCGCCGCCACCAAGATCTTGATCGAGAGCGGCAACTGCAGCGGCCAGATGAAACGAGTCAGGATTAGCAGATAGGCCAGGCCGAATATGAGTTGGGGAATCGGTTCGCTCCGGATTTGATCGGTGCAGCTTTCGTACACGAAGCCCGGCACCATCTCGACTCGAATTAGCTTTGGTCAGGCCGCTTCCTCGGCTCGCTCGGGCGCGCAACCTTCCCGCTTGAGGTTCATGAGGGTCAGCAGGTGACCGGTCGCCCGCGCATCGCACAGCGCACGGTGATGCGTCTCGAGTTCGATCCCGTAGTGCTCGCACAGCTTCCCGAGACCGTACGACTTGTGTCCAGGGTAGCGCCGACGCATTCCGGTGACGGTGCATAGCTTCGGAAACCGGAAGCGGCGATCGAGTCGTTCGTACTCATGGCTCATGAAGCCGTAATCGAAATTGACGTTGTGAGCGACGAAGATCCCGTCGCCCATGAACCGCATAAAACTGTCCGCGATTTCGGCGAATATTGGCGCATCGCGGACCATCTCGTTCGTGATGCCCGTAATCTGGGTTATCTTGGCCGGGATCGCGCGCTGCGGATTCACCAGGGAATGCCATTCTTCGACGACTTCGTGGTTGCGGATCTTGACCGCGCCGATTTCGGTTATCCGGTCGCCCGACGCCCAGCCACCCGTGGTCTCGACGTCGACCACGACGTAGTCCTGCTCCGGATCGAACCGGAAATCGACCCTGCCGATCTCCGCGCGGATGCCGACGCTTCCAAGTTGCCGCAACCGAGTGAGTTGGTTGCGGCGGATCACGTCGCCCTCGGCTTTGATCTCCATGAAGGAGACCGCGCCATCCTTCTCCAGCATGAGATCCGGGAAGCCGTCGCGCATGTCGCGGAAGTTCT
>JAQGKC010000278.1 GCA_028290305.1 Bradyrhizobium sp. | reverse complement strand
TCGAAAGCTTCGCCAAGAAGCGCGCCGGCGAAATGCTGTCGCGGGGTACGGTGTACGCCAATTTGAACGTCAAGCGCGCCAATGCGGTCTCTACCATCCGTATCAACGAAGAGGTGCTCGCCTCGATCGTCAAGGTCGCCGGCGTGCTCGCCGGCAAGATCGACGCGGTAGCGCCGAGCATCGACGGGCTGCTCGCGATCAAGGGCGTCATCGAGGTGGTCGAGCCCGAAAGCGACGAGGCCGAAGACAAGGCTGCGAAGGCTGCCGCGGCCGATGCCTTCGACCAGGCGCTGCGCGACCTCATTGCGATGCGTCAGCGCGAGGGCGTGACGCTCGGGCAAATCCTCAGCCAGCGAATGGATGAGATCGAGCTTCTGGCGAGAAAGGCGGAGGCCGCTCCCGGCCGCAAGCCCGACGCGATCAAGGCGCGGCTCGCCGAGCAGATCGCGGCATTGCTCGAAACCTCCGATCGCTTCGATCCCGACCGGCTCAACCAGGAAGCGCTTCTGATCGCGGCGAAGGCCGACATTCGCGAAGAACTCGATCGCATCGCCTCGCACATCTCGCAGACCCGCGAGATGATCGGCAAGGGCGGGCCGATCGGACGCCGGCTGGATTTCCTGGCGCAGGAATTCAACCGCGAGGTCAATACCTGCTGCTCCAAGTCGAACGATCTGGAATTGACCAACACCGGGCTCGAAATGAAGAACGTGGTCGAGCAATTCCGCGAACAGGTTCAAAATCTGGAGTAGTGCAGAATGGCCGGCAACGACGGTTTCGACGGGGTTGAGCGGCGCGGACTGATGTTCGTGCTGTCATCGCCGTCGGGCGCGGGAAAGACCACGCTGTCGCGCCTCCTGATCGAGCGGACGCCGGGCCTGAAGATGTCGGTCTCCGCGACCACACGGCCGATGCGGCCCGGTGAAGTCGATGGCCGCGATTATTTGTTTGTCGACAAATCCAGATTCGAGTCGATGGCAAAACACGACGAGTTGCTCGAATGGGCTACCGTGTTCGACAATCGCTATGGCACGCCGCGCGCGCCCGTCGAACAAGCGCTGTCGGCGGGGCAGGACGTCTTGTTCGATATCGACTGGCAGGGCACCCAGCAGTTGCGTGAAAAAGCGCGGGCGGACGTCGTCAGCGTATTTATCTTGCCGCCGTCAGCGGACGACCTTGAAAAGCGGCTTCATAGCCGTGCGCAGGATTCAGATGCGGTGATACGCGGGCGTATGAGCCGGGCGACCCATGAACTGAGCCACTGGGCGGAATACGATTATATCGTCATCAATCACGATATCGATGAAGCATTCGCCGAGGTGCAGTCGATTCTGAAGGCAGAGCGGCTGAAGCGCGAGCGCCGTACAGGTTTGACGACGTTCGTGCGGGAGTTGCAGCGGCAACTGGAGAAATAGCTGAAGCGCTCAGGTCTTCGCGCTTCTGGCCAGCCGCGCCAGCATTTCCGTGATCCTGTCGTTCGGATCATGCGCTCCGGCTAACTCGCGAGGGATGTCAACTCCTCGCGCGCGCTCGCCCCAATTCGGCAAAGCCGGTGGCGATAGGCGATCGGTGCTGACCGAGTCCCAGATCGCGCGGCGATCGCCTCGAACGTCGCGCCGGCCTATCCGCTGCATGCTGCCGAACCTGAAAATCGCACTTCCCATGAGGCCGGCGAGCGACAATGCGCCAATGATGATGAGCAACAGCATCCGGAGCGAGCCGGTTTCCGTTTGTTGCGATGATGAATCCGCCGCGGCAAGGGTGACCGCGGCAAGGGTGGCCGGCGGCGCTGCGTCCGATTTCGATGGCTCGGTTGCGTCCGGACTGCTGGTCGCCGGTCCCGGATCGGATGATGAACTTGCGCCCGACTGATCGGGCCAGCGCGAAGCGATGGCCGATAGCTGCGTGTTCGCATCTCGTGCATTCGCAGGTTGGCTATTCTCTCCGCCCGCTACATCAGCGGCGGTCGCTGAAGTCATTGGCGCCGCGGCCGCGCTGGTATCCTGCGCGCCGGGCGTCTGCGGCGATGGTAGTTCGGCGTGAGCGTCCGCGATCGAACGTTGCATCGCGGCTTCTGCGTTCGGCGGAACAGGCTTTGCGGCGGGAGAAGAATTCGGTGCCGCGGTTTGCGAAACCGTCTCGCGCTCCTCCCGCAGATACCAGCAATGGCGTTTGGTGGCACGATCGATCCGGTAGTACCAATGACTGCCCTGAGGCGTTTGGACCTTCGGCCCGGAAAGGCAATCGTCGGCTGCGGGCGTCGCGCCCTGCGCTATTGCTGTGAGAGGCATGCCGGCGAAAACGCTGGCGAAGATTGCGGACACGAATTTCGCGGTTCGGTTTGGCATGGGTATCTCCGGCGATGTTACGGAACACTTCGCCCGCCAAATCTCCGCAAAGACTTGGGTCGCAATGCGCCGCAATTCCGGACAGGATAGGGCTTAATTCGGGCTCGCCTTTGCAAGCCCTCAGTCGCCGGGCGCCGCAAAAAGCGCTGCCGGGCGCCGCGAAAAGCGGCGTTACTCGCTCGCAATCACGTCGCTGAACAGCACGTAGCGCTCGCCATCGAAACGCACCAGCCGCATCTGCTTGATCGGGCGCAGATCTGTCGGGCTGGTCTTCAGGCGGATTCCCGGCAGCAGCAGCGGCAGCTCCATGTCCAGGTGGGAGGCGTGCTTCATGATATTTTCGCGCGTAAGATCGTCGCCGCACTGCTTGAGGATCTGCACCACCGCGAAACCGATATTGTAACCATAGGGCGCGTAGTAGTCGCTTCTGTCGACGCGCGGGTTGTATTTATCCATCCACACGTTCCAGGCCTTCATGGCCGGATCGTCTTTCCACTGCGGATCGGCCGGATCTTTTTGATAGGCCGCGGAGATAACGCCTTTTGATGCTTCAAATCCGGCCGGCCTGATCGCGCCCGCAATCGACGAGCCGACGCCGATAACGAATTTCAGCGGGTGCCAGTCGATGTCATAGGCTTTGCGAATGGCTTGCGCAGAGAATTTCGGCACCGTGACGATCAGAAATACGTCCGCACCCGAAGCCTTCAGCGTAACGACCTGGGAATCCACCGTCGGATCGCTGGTGTTGTAAGTCTGCGACGATACGATCATCGTCGATGCCTTGTCACCGAGCCCGCGCTTGAATCCCAGCAGATAATCGCGACCGAGATCGTCGTTCTGCGACAGGATGGCAATCTTCGCGTCGGGTTTTACCGAAAGAATGTATTTGGCGTAGATCTCGCCTTCCGACGCATAATGTGGCGTCCAGCTCATCGTCCACGGATTATGTTCGGGATCGTTGAAGATCGTTGCGCCCGAACCGATGAAAAGGGTGGGGACCTTTTTCTGGTTGAGGTATTTGAGCACGGCCATATTGGTGGCGGTGCCGACCGGATTGACGAGAAACAACACCTCGTCGCTTTCGACGAGGCGCCGAATTTGCTCCACCGTCTTGGGCGGACTGTAAGCATCGTCAAGGCTGATAAAATTGATCTTGCGGCCGTTCACGCCGCCCTGTTCGTTGATCATCGTGAAATAAGCCGTAGCGGAGATCGCGCCGGCCGCGTATGCCGACGCCGGGCCGCTATAGGGCGTGGTGGTGCCGATCTTGATTTCGCTGTCGGTGACACCAGGACCGTATTGCTTCTGCGCCAAGGCCGGCGACGCGGCGAAGGTCAGTGCAAGCGCAGCCACAGCGCTTAATTTCGAGCTGTTCCTCCAGAGCACGAGAGTCCTCCCCTTTTAACCGGCGAGGCTGACAAAAAGATCGGCCTCAGTTTTTCAGCACGATGCGTCCGACGACCTTTCCGGCCCGCAATTCGTCGATCCACTTCTGGACGTCACCCATCGGCTCTTCTTTCATCGGCGTCGGCTTGATCTTCCCGGCGCGCGCGAGCGCCATCAATTCCTGTGCCTCGGTCAGCGTTCCGACCATGAAGCCCTCGATCGTCATGCGCTTGTAGATCCATTGTACCATCGGCAGGCTGAAATTGCCGCCCATCAGTCCGGAGACCACGATCTTGCCGCCGCGCGCGACCACCGAGACCGCAAACGCCATCGATTTTTCGTTGCCGGCAAAATCGACGATCTCATCGAAGCCGCCCTCGGTTTCCTTGATGATGCGTTTGACCACGTCGGGCTCGGACGGATCGTAGGCGACCGCTGCGCCGCTCTTCAGCGCCGCCTCGCGCGCCGCCGGGCTCAAATCCGCGACCGAGATTGCCTGCTTGAACATGGCTTGCGCGAAAGAGAGCCCCATCATGCCGACGCCGCCAAGTCCGATCAGCAGCAGATTGCGCTGCCGCGGCCGGTCGACCAGGCGCTTCAGGGCGCCATAGGCGGTTACACCGGAGCACATCAAGGTCGCCGCCTGATTGACCGGCAGCGGATCGTAATCCAGCAGGTATTTCGCGTCCGGCACCAGCACATGGCTGGCGAAGCCACCGTCGATGGCAACGCCGAGAAAGCGCTGCTTGACGCAAAGATTCTCATCGCCGTTGAGACAGTCGCGGCATTGGCCGCAGCCGATCCAGGGGAATACCGCTTTCTTTGTGCCGATCAGGTCCTTCGAAACATCCGGACCAACTTCCTCGACGATCCCGGCGATCTCGTGTCCCAGCGTGAACGGCAGCGTCATGCCACGGGTGGTGTCGAGTTTCTTGCCGCCGCCGAGGTCGGCGTAACCGTCCTGGATGTGCAGGTCGGAATGACACAATCCGCAACGCTCGATCCGGACCAGGACCTCGCGGCCTTGCGGCTTCGGGGTTTCGACGATGGTCTCGCACAAGGGCGCATCGAATTTTACCAACGATTGGCGTCGCATCTGCGCCATGGGGTTTTCTCCTTAGGGCACGTTCAATTTTTCACTTTGTATATTGGTCAATTCACGGGCCATGGCAACAAAGCCGCCAACCGGAATGGTTTCGGCGCGCCGCGTCAAATCGACATGCGCGGCGGTGGCCAGCCGGCCCGGATCGACCGCCAATGATTTCAAGCTTTGCCGCAGCATTTTCCGCCGCTGGCCGAACGCCGCCGCCGCCACCTGCTCCAGCGCCCTGCGCTCGCACGGCTCCGGCGCGCTTCGGGGCACCAGTCGGACCACGGAGGAGGTGACCTTGGGCTGTGGCACGAACGCTGCCGGAGAAATGTCGAACAGGATTTTTGTCTCGGCGCGCCAGTTCGCGAGCACTCCCAGCCGCCCATAGGCTTCGTCATTCTCGCTCGCGACGATGCGCTCGGCCACCTCGCGCTGAAACATCAGCACCATCATATCGTACCATGGCGGCCACGGCTCGACCGACAGCCAGTCGATCAAGAGCGCGGTGGCGATGTTGTAGGGCAGGTTGGCGACGATTTTAGCGCGGGTGTCGCCGAGCAGCGGCCGTGGATCGAAATGCTGCGCGTCGGCGCAGATGATCTCCAGCCGCCCGGGATAGCGCCTTGCAATCTCTTCGAGCGCCGGCAGTGCGCGCTGGTCGCGCTCCACGGCAATGACGCGCCGCGTGCCCAGCGCCAGCAAGGCGCGCGTCAATCCGCCGGGACCGGGGCCGACTTCGATGATCGTTGCATCTTCGAGGGGACCCGCCGCGCGGGCGATCCGCGCGGTGAGGTTGAGATCCAGCAAAAAGTTCTGCCCAAGCGATTTGCGGGCGGACAAAGCGTGCTGGCGAATGACCTCGCGAAGCGGAGGGAGGTCGTCGATCGCGCTCATGCCGGCTGCGTCGCCGCCATGCGGGCGGCAAGCTGCAGTGCCGCGATCAGGCTCGACGGGTTGGCCCGGCCGGTGCCGGCAATGTCGAAGGCCGTGCCATGGTCAGGCGATGTGCGAATGAACGGTAATCCCAGGGTGACGTTGACCGCGTCGTCGAACGCCAGCGTCTTGACCGGGATCAGCGCCTGATCGTGGTACATGCAGATCGCGCAATCATAGGTTTTGCGCGCGGCGTCGTGGAACATGGTGTCCGCCGGCAATGGCCCCCTGACTTCGATGCCCTCGGCGCGCAGGATTTCGATGGCAGGGGCCACGATCATCTGGTCCTCGGTGCCGAGCGAGCCGTATTCGCCGGCGTGGGGATTGAGGCCGGATATCGCAAGGCGCGGATTGGCGAGCCCGAAGCGGGTCTTCAAAGCCGCAGCCGCTATGCGGGCTGTCGTGACGATCAAGTCGCTCGACAACTGCGCGATCGCGTCACGCAGCGAGAGATGGATCGTCACGGGCACAACGACGAGGGCAGGGGACCACAGCATCATCACCGGCTGCGGCGCATGGCCGCCGGTCGCCGCGAGCTCGGCGAGAAACTCGGTATGGCCGGGGTGGCGGAATCCGGCGCGGTAGAGAACGCTCTTGGCAATCGGATTGGTGACGACCGCGCTGGCTCGTCCGGCGACGACATCGCCAACCGCCTGACGAATGGAAGCTATGGCTGCGTCCGCACTGGTGCTGTCCGGTTGCCCGGGCCGTGCCGTCGCCGGGGCGCCGGTCGCGACGACCGGCAATGCGTCCGCGAATGTAGCGAGTGCATCCTCGGCGCGAACCTCGGCGAGCTTGACGTCTAGCCCGAGAGCCTTTGCCCGATCACTGAGAAAGTCGCGATCGCCGAGCAGGTAGAAGGCCGGGAGATTCAGCTCATTGCGGCGCAGCCACGCTTCGATCGCGATGTCGGGCCCGATACCCGCGGGTTCGCCTGAAGTCAGCGCGAGGGGTTTTGCCATCAACGATATTCGATCATCGCGGCTTTGCGGATTTGCTGCAGATACGCTTTCGACTTCGCCTCGAATTTCTGGGCAAACATCTTGTCCCGGATTTCCTTTTTTTGCGGGGTGTCGACGGTCGTCGGATTCCTGCCGCAGAGCGCAACCATCTCCACGCCCTGTTTCGTCACTTCAGGCGCGGTCAAATGGCCGATCGGGGTTTTGTCGAGCACTTCACGAAGCACAGCGGGTATATCGGCCGAGGTTTTTGTCACGGCACCGCGTATCGCGGCATTTGGCATGGATTTGAAGAATGCGTTCGCTTCATCGCAGGTCTGCACGCGGTCGCGGAGGGCTTCGGCCTCCTTGCGCCTGGCCTCGATGGCAGCAGGGGCAGATCCGCGCGGGACGATCAACACGATCGGCTGCATCTTGTATTCGAAGCTTTCGGGTTCCTGCTTCTCGTCTCCCTTGACCTGGACGGCGGCGGCGACCTCTTTCTCGCCGACCTGGAGGCTCTCCTTGTATCGCCCGCGCACCAGGCTGGACCAGACCATCTCGGCCTTGATGCGGTCCTTCAGCGTTTCGGACCGAATGCCCTGACTTTCGAGAGATTTGGTGAGTTGATCGGGGGTCAAACGCATCCGCGAACTCATCTCGTTGAACGCGGAGTCGATATCCGAAGCGGTTGGGTCGACGCCGAATTGCTTCGCTTCCTTGATCTTCACCTTTTGATCGATCAGTTCGTCGATCACTTCCTGTCGGACCGGCTGTTTGTGTGTCGACAGGAAGTCCAGCTTGCTGCGCTGTTCGATGTCGTAATTGGTGATGGGTTCGCCATTGACCATGACGGCGACGGTTTGCGCATATGACGGCGTTCCGCAACCCATCAAGACCAGGACCGCAGCACAACCCAGGATGGGAAGCGAAAGGCGCTGAAAGAATGTGGTCGTCATGATCATCTTCGCTATGTCAAACGGTTCGAATCGGGTCCGCGAGGCACTGGCAATTCGCCCGCCGGTAGCGGGCCCGGGCCGACGCCGGTTCTATTGGACAACTCCGCCGCCAGCTGTCGTGGACGTGTTGGCAATGGTCCGCAGGCCGATCTGCAGCATAAAGGCGTGGCTGAGCACAGGCGGCGCGGTGCCGGCGGCATAGGTGTAGGACGTGACGTAGTTGGCCGCCAGCACGAAGCAGTCGTCCACATACCCGGCGCCGATCACATATTGGTTGAGTTGGTTCGCGACAAGATCCCATCGGGCCGCTCCGGTCACGACCCAGTTGGCCGCCAGCTTGACCGAGCCGGTGCCGAGAATACCTTCGCGCCGCGTCAGGTATCCCAACTCCGGTTGCGGGGCATAGTCGCCGTACAACAGGCTGACCGACCAGCGGTCGAAGTTGGCGCGGCCTTCGGCCTCGAAGCGCTGGACGCTCCCGGTCGCCTCGTCGAGTCGCGCGCGCGTGCTGAAAGTATACGTCCTGTTGGGCGAATAGCTGAGGCTGCCGACATAGTCTGATACCGGCTTATCCAGACCGGAGTCCAACGCGGTATTGGTTACGTCGGCCACCGCAAAGGAATTCAGGCCGAACAACTGGTAGGATTGCCCGAACACCGCAGTGACGGAGCCGCCATGGTCGAATTGCGTTGTCGCCTGCACGCCGGCATTGGCGCGGCCGCCACCTTCGACGCGATCATAGCCTGAGAATTTGTCGACGCTGAACAGATTGCTGGTGTCGAAGCTCATGCTCTGGGCGTCTTCGTTGGGAAGCTTGCCCGCGTAGGACTCATTGGGACGAATGATGACCTGCGCGATCGGTTCGATGGTCGTGGTGCCCCACGGCTGAACGTTGATGAAGGGCTAGCGATATTCGAGGCCGACCGTGGGCATCACACGCAGGGCTTGCGTATCGCCGGTCGGGAGGAAGTTCGAAACGCCGGGCTGATTCGAAATCGAGGCATCGATCGCATCCGCGCGGATGCTTGCAAACGGCGTCCAGATTTCACCCGCGGAATCGGTGAACGAACGGCGCCAATCCGCCTCACCCGTCAATCGCGTATAGGTGCCGGGCATGCCCCGCAGCAGGCAGTTTGCGGGGGTTATATTCCTGGCCGGATCGGCTGAAGTCGGCAGGCATGTGCCGTTGGCGCTGGCCGCTGCATTGATCGGATCGAAAGCCGCGGTTTCGCGGGTCAGGTTGGTGAAGTTCGTCTTATAGCTGAACTCTCCACCCAGGACCGAGTGGTTGATCACGTTCGAATAGTCGATCACCGGCGCAACGACGGGCACCTGATTCTGCAGACCTGAAAAACTCAGATAGTAGATCGTGCGCGCGTCGAAGTAGCTGCGATCGCCCACGCCGGTCAGATAAAGCTGGGAGATGGCTTCGGTCGGCAGGTTCAGGAACGAGCCCAGCGGATCCTTGTACTGGGCCAGCCTGTAGTCGGACATGAAGTAGTAGTCGGAGAGCAGGACGCCGTCCCAGCCCCATACCCACTTATCGTTGAGCGCGAATTGACCCTTGCTTTCGACGCCGCCACGGAATTGACGGTCTCCGGGCTGGCCGACGAAGTCTCCCGGGTTCTGCTGGTCGATGCCATAGGCGCGGATTTGATACGATCCGTTGATCAGCCGCTGACGGAACTCGGCCTGGAACAACACGCCCTGCTTGGATGTGAAACGTGGGCTGAAGGTCGCGTCGTAGTCGGGAGCGATTGCCCAGTAGAACGGAACTTCAACGCCATACCCGAAGGCCGTGTACGAGGTGAAGGCTGGCATCAAGAAACCGGTCTTGCGCTTCACGGTCGGATCGGGCGTCGAAAAATACGGCAGATAGGCCATCGGAACACCGAAGAATTCCAGCTGCGCATTCTCGAAGTACAGCATCTTGTCGGTCTGGTCGTGAATGATGCGTGCGCCCTTGACCTGCCACAAGGGCGGCTTCTTCGGATCGTCCCGGCAGGGTTGGCAGGCGGTGTAGACACCGTTCTCGAAGACGGTGTAGTTGCCGCTAGAGCGGTCCGCACGCGTGGCGGCCATTCGCGTCTGATCGGCGGTGTCGACGCGCAACGAATCGACGAAACCGTCGCGGTAGTCGTCGCTCAAATCCATAATATTGGCGTAGGTGATTTTGCCGTCCGCATCGGTCATGCGGATGTTGCCTTCGGCATGAAGCCGCTTGGTCTTCTGGTCGTAGA
>JAQGKC010000224.1 GCA_028290305.1 Bradyrhizobium sp. | reverse complement strand
CGCGCCGGTGGCCTTGCGGTGCGCGGTGACGAGGCCGCGATAGGTGTTCTGCGAGACACCGGCCGCAATGCCTTTGGAGATGATGCGGCTGGTGGTGTTCTTGCCCAGATGAATCATCTTGGTGCCGGAATCGACCTGCTGGTGGCCGTTCGAAATCGCGATCGAATAGAACTCGCCGCGCGAATTGTCGCCGCGCAGGATGCAGCTCGGATATTTCCAGGTAATGGCCGAGCCGGTCTCGACCTGGGTCCAGGAAATTTTTGAGTTGTTGCCGCGGCAATCACCGCGCTTGGTCACGAAATTGTAGATGCCGCCTTTACCCTCGGAATTGCCGGGGTACCAGTTCTGCACCGTCGAGTACTTGATTTCGGCGTCGTCCAGCGTCACCAGTTCGACCACCGCGGCATGCAGCTGGTTCTCGTCGCGCTGCGGTGCGGTGCAGCCTTCGAGGTAGCTGACATAAGCGCCCTTGTCGGCGATGATCAGGGTGCGCTCGAACTGGCCGGTGTTGCGCTCGTTGATGCGGAAATAGGTCGACAGCTCCATCGGGCAGCGCACGCCCGGCGGCACGTAAACGAACGAGCCGTCGGAGAACACCGCCGAATTCAGCGTCGCGAAATAGTTGTCGGAAGTCGGCACCACGGTGCCGAGATACTTCTTCACGAGGTCAGGATGCTCGCGGATCGCCTCCGAGATCGGCATGAAGATCACGCCGGCCTGTTTTAGCTCCTTCTGGAACGTGGTTGCCACGGAAACCGAGTCGAACACGGCATCGACCGCAATGCGGCGCTCGCCTTCCGGGCGGACCACGCCCTCCAGCACCTCGATTTCGCGCAAGGGGATGCCGAGCTTCTCGTAGGTTTTCAGGATTTCCGGATCGACCTCGTCGAGCGAGCCGATGGTCTTCTTCGGCTTCGGCGCCGAGTAGTAATAGAGATCCTGGTAGTCGATCTTGGGATAGTCGACGCGGGCCCATTTCGGCTCGGTCATGGTCAGCCAGCGGCGATACGCCTCCAGCCGCCACTCCAGCATCCACGCCGGTTCGTTCTTTTTCGCCGAGATAAAGCGGACGGTATCTTCCGATAACCCCTTCGGGGCCTTGTCGGACTCGATAAGCGTCTCAAATCCATATCGATATTGATCGACGTCGATCCGGCGAACCCGATCGACCGTCTCTTGTACGGCAGCCATTCCATCCTCCGCTCGCGGTTTCAAGGACCGCGGTGGATCAATTCCAAAAGACTATTACGATGTTTCTTCGAGGAAATCACCTGCTTAGAACCGTTCAAGCCGTGTTTCGTCGCATCCTTGTAAGTAGGGTACCCGAGAGCTTTCGCCAAGCCTCCAGGCAGCGATCAATATCCGCTTCAGACGTAGACCAGCCCAGACTGAGCCGCACCGCTCCCTGGGCGATTTCAGGGCCGAATCCCATGGCTTCCAGCACGTGGGAAGGCTGAACCTTGCCCGAAGAACAGGCGGAACCCGAGGATACCGCGACGCGCGCGAGGTCAAAACCGATCACGGCAGTCTCCGCTTTGAGACCGGGAACCGTGAACAGCGTGGTATTCGGCAGCCGCGGCACGTCATCGGAGAATATGATGACATCAGGGGTTTGCCGCAACCCGTTCTCCAGGCGGATTCTCAAGCCTTCGAGGCGAATGGCGTCTCCCGCCAAGCCAGCCATGGCTGCCTTCGTCGCAGCACCGAACCCTGCAATTCCCGCAACATTTTCGGTCCCCGCCCGGCGTCCCAGTTCCTGCCCCCCGCCGCGCAGCAGCGGCTCAAATCCTTGCACTCCTTCGGCCAGAACCAGGGCGCCTACGCCCTTCGGGCCACCTATCTTGTGCCCGGACAACGTTATCAGATCAGCACTCAAGACACTGATATTAAAAGGTATTTTTCCAAAGGCCTGAATCGTATCGACGTGCAGCGATCCACCTGCGGAACGGATGATTTCCGCCGCCTCGGCCACCGGCTGCACTGCGCCGGTTTCGTTGTTGGCAAGCATCACCGATACCAGCGCCGGAGGCCCGCCCGCGAGCACCGTGCGCAGATGGTCCAGATCCACCACGCCGGAATTCGTAACTCCGACGATGCTAATCGCTTCGGCCGGAAACCGTCCGCCCGCGAGAACCGAGGCGTGCTCGACCGCCGAGATGATGAGTCTTTCGGCCGGAGGCCCGGAAGCTCGCCGCAGCCCCGGTGTCAGCGCCAACGCATTCGCCTCGGTTCCGCCCGACGTAAAAACGAGGTTTCGAGACAAGGCGCCGATCGCGCCCGATATCGTGGTCCGCGCCTCCTCGACCAACCGGCGGGCCTGGCGGCCTTCGGCATGGATCGATGAGGGGTTGCCGCTGAGATCCCATGCGGCAGCCATCGCCTCCCTCGCCTCGCGGCGAAGCGGGGTGGTCGCGTTCCAGTCGAGATAGACGCGGTCAGGCATGGAGTACCACAATACCGTAAAGGTGGATCCGGCAGACAGGCCGGCCGCCGCAGCCTTGTCCGTCGTGTCCGATGTCATGGCAACTGGCAATCGCGGCCTCTGCGCGCAATCGGATCGCCAACCTTTTGAGCGCATTTCTACATGCTCAAGACGCTTGCTTTTTGCCCCTCGCCTCATGCTAGAACGCGGCCTCCAGTTCACCGCGCGCCGTTCGCTTAAGCACGACGCCCGATCCGCCGCCCCTGTATCTCTGCGAGGCTTCATCTGCGAGAGCCAGATGAAGCCGGCATAAAAGGCGGTTGATTTGCCAAGGGATCATCGATGCCTGAAGTCATTTTCACCGGCCCCGCAGGCCGCCTCGAAGGCCGTTACCATCCGGCGAAGCAGAAGAACGCGCCGATCGCGATGGTGCTGCACCCGCATCCGCAGTTTCACGGCACGATGAATCATCAGATCATCTACCAGTGCTACTACGCGTTCGCGCATCGCGGATTCTCAGTGCTGCGCTTCAATTTTCGCGGCGTCGGCCGCAGCCAGGGATCGTTCGACCATGGCACCGGCGAACTCTCCGATGCTGCGTCCGCGCTCGATTGGGCGCAGACCATCAATCCGGAAGCGCGCGCCTGCTGGGTCGCGGGCTTCTCGTTCGGCGCGTGGATCGGCATGCAGCTGTTGATGCGCCGGCCGGAGGTAGAAGGTTTTATCTCGATCGCACCGCCCGCCAACCTCTATGACTTCTCGTTCCTGGCGCCCTGCCCGTCCTCGGGCCTGATCGTGCATGGCGAGAAAGATGCCGTGGTGCCGCCCAAGGACGTCAACACGCTGGTCGAGAAACTCAAAACCCAGAAGGGCATCGTGATCGACCAGCAGATCATTCCGGGCGCGAACCACTTCTTCGACGGCAAGCTGCAGCCGCTGATGGAAACCGTGACAGGCTATCTCGATATGCGGCTCGCCAACGTTCGCTGAGCTGGCCAGCACGAACAGCCCTGATCAGGGCCTGGCGATCACGCCGCCGGTCATCGGGATCGGCACGCCTGTGGTGGCGGGATAGCTGAGCGGCAGGCCTTTCAGGCCCCGTGCGGCCAGAAATCCGAAGGCCTGCGCCTCGATGGCGTCGGCCGACCAGCCCAGCGCGTCGGCGGCCTCGACGGTCGCAGGCTGAAGCCGCTCACGCAGCATCCGCATCATGGTGAGGTTGCGGGCGCCGCCGCCGGCAACGATCCAGCTCCGCGGCTCCTTCGGCAACAACGGCACGATTTGCGCAATGGCTGCGGCCGTGAACGCCGTCAGGGTCGCCGCCCCGTCGGCAGGCGGCATGTCGCGCAACACCAGCGACGCGAAATCGTTGCGATCGAGCGATTTAGGCGGCGGCAGCGCGAAGAACGGATGTTCCAGGGCCCGGACGACCCATGGCACATCAACGACGCCCTGCGCGGCCATGCGGCCTTCGCAATCGAACCGCTGGCCGGTCATGCGGAATATGTAATCGTCGAGCAGCGCATTCCCGGGCCCGGTATCGCAGGCGATCAGGGTATCGGCGCCGTCGATGTAGGTGATGTTGGAGACGCCACCGATATTGACCACGACCATCGGCCCCTCGCGCTCCAGCGACTGGGCGAGCGCGCGGTGATAGACCGGCACGAAGGGGGCCCCCTGGCCGCCGGCGGCGACGTCGGCGGCGCGGAAATCATGCATCACCGGGATATGGATGGCCCTGGCCAGCGCCGTCGCATCGCCGATCTGCACGGTCATTTTTTGCGCGGGCCGATGCAGCACCGTCTGGCCGTGAAAGCCGACGATATCGATATTCTCGCGTGTGATGTGGTTTTGCGCGGTAAAGGTGGCGACCGCCTCCGCATGCGCGATGGTGACGGCCCGCTCGGCCTCGCGCAGGATGCCCGGCCGTGCATCGCGCTGCGGCAGGTTGATGGCCTCCGTCAGCGCCTGGCGCAGTAACCCGCGTTCGTTGTCGGTGTAAGGGCGGTACCCGGACGGTCCAAACGCCTTCACCCGCTTGCCGTCGGTCTCGATCAAGGCGACGTCGACCCCGTCGAGCGAGGTGCCGCTCATCAGACCGATTGCCGTCATCATCATCGCCATAATGCCTTTGCGACGCCCTGCCCCGACGCCCAGCTTGTGTCAAACAAGCACATCTTATAATGCCACAGCGCAGCGGGCAGCGGCAGTGTATTCGTGATGGGTTCCATAACTAGGTAGAACTACCGTAAAATAAGAATGATCAGAGTCGCACACAAATGACTGCATTTAAATCTGATTTTCTCAATGTGCTGCAGAGCCGCGGCTTTATTCATCAGATTTCGGACCCCGGCTCGCTGGATGCACTGGCAGCTCGGCGTGAACTCGTCGCCTATATCGGCTTCGATTGCACCGCGCCCTCGCTTCATGTCGGCTCAATGGTACAGATCATGTGCCTCTATTGGCTGCAGCAAACCGGCAACAAGCCGATCGCCTTGATGGGCGGCGGCACCACGCGCGTCGGCGACCCCAGCGGTAAGGATGAGACGCGGAAAATCCTTTCGATCGAGGACATCGAGCGTAACAAGGAGGGCATCAAGCAGGTGTTCTCGCGCTTCCTGAACTTCGGCGACGGCGAGCACGACGCGGTCATGCCCGACAATGCCGAATGGCTGACCAAGCTCAACTGGATCGAGATGCTGCGCGATATCGGCCGGCATTTCTCCGTCAACCGCATGCTGGCGATGGACTCGGTCAAGCTCAGGCTCGAGCGCGATCAGGAGATGAGCTTCATCGAGTTCAACTACATGATCCTGCAAGCCTACGATTATGTCGTGCTCAACCAGCGTTACGACTGCCGCCTGCAGATGGGCGGCTCCGACCAATGGGGCAACATCGTCAACGGCATCGACCTGGGCCGCCGCATGGGCACGCCGCAATTGCACGCCCTGACCACGCCGCTGATCACGACATCATCAGGCGAGAAGATGGGCAAGACTGCAAGCGGCGCAGTCTGGCTCAACGCCGACATGAAGAGCCCCTACGAATACTGGCAGTTCTGGCGCAACACCGACGATGCCGACGTCGCGCGCTTCCTGAAACTGTTCACGACGCTGCCGCTCGACGAGGTCGAACGGCTGGCGGCGTTGCAGGGTGCGGAGATCAACGAGGCTAAAAAGGCCCTCGCCGACGCCGCGACCATGCTTCTGCATGGCGCTGACGCAGCCGGTGTCGCCGCAGAAACCGCACGGCAAACCTTCGAGGAAGGCGCGATCGCCGAAAACCTTCCGACGGTGGAAGTTTCCCGCGCCGAACTCGAAGCCGGCATCGGCGTACTCGCACTTTTCGTCAAGGCCGGTCTGGTCGCGTCGAATGGCGAGGCGCGGAGGCAGATCAAAGGCGGCGGTCTTCGGGTCAACGATATCGCCGTCACCGACGAGAAGATGGTGTTGAATCTCAGCGATCTCACGCCGAAAGGGGTCATAAAACTGTCCCTTGGCAAGAAGCGCCACGTCCTGCTCAAGCCTGCATAGGCGCATTCGCCCAAGACCCCTGCTCCTTGCGGCGAAAAAGCGCTCCTTGATGGTCATGGACCAGAACACCGCGAGCGAGAATCGTTCGACGCAGCCGCTGAAGTCGACGCGCGTGGCGCTCAACGTGCTCGCGCTATGTTTTACACTGTCGGTGCTCGGCCGCGGTCTCGGCGAGAGTTTTTCGGTTTTTCTAAAGCCGATTTCAGAAAGTTTCGGCTGGGATCGCGCACAGGTCGTCTCGGTTTACTCGCTGGCCGCGCTCGCGGGCGGGTTGGCATCACCGCTGGTAGGCCGGCTGTTCGACCGCTCGGGACCCCGCACGGTCTATTCGCTTGGGTTGTTCCTGCTCGGCGGGGCCTTCCTGACCGCCGGCCATGCCCAGTACCTCTGGCAGTTCCAGTTGAGCCTTGGCCTCTGCGTCGGTATCGGCATCGCGTTTATCGGCAACGTTCCGAATTCCATCCTGCTCGGCCGCTGGTTCGGTCCGCGCCTGCCGACCGCGATGTCCATCGTGTATTCCGCGACCGGCGCCGGCGTGCTGATCCTGCTGCCGGCGTCGCAAGTCCTGATCGATCACGTCGGCTGGCGCGGCGCCTATCAGATTTTTGGCGGCGCCACGCTGTTCCTGCTGTTGCCGCTGTTGCTGCTGCCGTGGCGCCTTTTTTCCACCGGTTCGCCAAGCCTTGCAAAGAGCGCCACCGCCGATTTTGTTGACGAAGGCTGGACGTTGTTGAGGGCGATGCGCCACCATGCGTTCTGGGCGTTGTTCTCGACGTTCTTCTTCACTGCGATCGGCATGTATGCGATTTCGCCACAAGTGGTTGCCTACTTGATCGACGCGGGATTCCCGCCATTGCAGGCCGCGACCGCCTGGGGTTTCAGCGGGGTCGTGCTGCTGTTCGGCATGCTGGGCGTCAGTTGGCTCGACGGCATCATCGGCCGAAGGCCATCGGTATTGTTCAGCTATGCCGTTTCGATTGTCGGCATCATCATGCTGTGGCTTCTGCAATGGTACCCGAACTTTTGGTTGCTGACGGGCTTCGTGGTTTGCTTTGGCAGCATGATCGGCTCGCGCGGCCCGCTGCTGACGGCGACCGCCATGAAGATATTTCGCGGCGAGCGGGTAGGAACGATCTATGGCGCCATTACGATCGGCAGCGGGCTGGGCTCGGCGTTCGGCTCCTGGGGTGGAGGACTGATCCACGACTGGACCCACAGCTATAATCCGTTGATCGCGTTTGCGCTGGTCAGCGTGCTGTTGGGAATGATCCCCTTCCTGGTCGTGCCGGCGCTACGCCGTTAGACCCTGCATTCCGCCATTCGTTCACCATTGGTAAGCAGGTTCCTGATATCTCTCTGGCAAGAATTCTCCCCCAGAGGTCGAAATGAATCTGCTCAGTCGATTGAAAATCCGCACCAAACTGGCAAGCATGGTTGCCCTGGCGGCACTGACCGTTTGCGCGATCATTGCGCTCTCGGCTTCGCTGAGCGAAAGCCGCATGCTGGAGGACCGGGTCGTACAGATGCGCACAGCGGTCGACCTGCTGGTCGGCATGGCCCAGACGCTGCAGGACGAGGTCAGCGCAGGAAAAATAACCCTCGCCGAGGCGCAGGCACAGTTTCGGCTGCGTGGCAGGAAAATGACGTTCAACAAGGGGCAAGGCTACGCCGTCGTCTACAACCCGGACACGTCGCTCCTGCTGAACGGCGCCAACCCTCAGCTCGAGGGTAAAATCACCGGCGCGAAAGATTCCAACGGTGTCGTGATCGCCGACGCCCAGATCGGCGCGGCCCGCCAGAGCCCTGAAGGCGGCACCGCAACTTATCTCTACCCCCGCCCCGGCCAAACCGTCCCGGTTCGAAAAATGGTTTTTGCACGCGGCTTCGCGCCGTGGAACGTCGTCATGAGCTATGGGCTCTATGTGGACGATGTCGATGCGGACGTGAATGCATTGCTGATGCGCCTGGGTGCGATCGGGGCCAGCCTCCTGGTGTTGATGGCATTGCTGTCGTGGCTGATCGCCCGCGACGTCCTGGGAGCGCTCGATCGGCTGAGGAGCCGGATGCAGCGCATCGCGGCCGGGTCACTCGACCAGCCGGTCGAGGAAACCGAACGCGGCGACGAGATCGGACGCATGGCGGAAACGCTGGAGTTATTGCGGCAGACCGCCATGACGGCGCGAGCGCTCGAAGCGGAACAGATCGCGACCAAGCAACAAGGCGAAAAAGAGAAACGTGAAGCCCTTGTTGCGCTCGCCGATCGATTTGATGCCTCTGTGGGTCGGCTTGTCGGACTGATGGCGTCGGGATCGACCGAACTGGAAGCGACCGCGCAATCCATGAGCGGCACGGCGGAGCGCACCAACCACCGCGCGACGGTCGTGAGTTCGGCGGCAACGGAAGCCAGCACACGCGTGCAGACGGTCGCCGCGGCGGCGGAAGAACTATCCTCGTCGATCAGCGAAATCAGCCGTCAAGTGGCACAGTCCGCCACCATCACCAGCCGCGCGGTCGAGACCGCGCGCCGTACCGACACCACCGTGCGCGCCCTCGCCGATGGAGCCAAACAGATCGAACACGTGGCGGAACTGATTTCAAGTATCGCCGGACAGACCAATCTGCTCGCGCTTAATGCCACCATTGAAGCCGCTCGCGCGGGCGAAGCCGGCAGAGGCTTCGCGGTGGTCGCGGCCGAGGTCAAGAGTCTCGCAAGCCAGACAGCGGAGGCCACCAAGGAGATCGGCACCCGCATTACCCAGATCCAGAGCGCAACCAAGGAAGCTGTCGAAGCCATCCAGGGCATCACCGCCACGATCGAGGAAGTCAGCGCGATTGCAACAACGATCGGCTCCGCGATTGAGGAACAAGGTGCTGCGACCGCGGAGATCGCGCGCAATGTCACGCAGACGGCCCAGGCGACGCAGGAGGTCACGACAAATATTGGTGGCGTCAGCGCCGCGGCCACTGAAACCGGCGGCGCCGCAGGCCTCGTCCTGACCGCGGCCTCCAACCTCTCCAAGCAGGCCGAACAGCTGTCCGGCGAGGTCAACATCTTCCTGGCTGGCGTGCGCGCGGCTTAATGGCAGCCTAAGAGTTTGGAGTACTCGATCGCCGGACGCGACGTGTTCCGTGCGGTCGGGCCAAATCTCACATCGCCCGTCGAAACGGTCAGTTGTTCGGCGCTGGAAATTCGACCGGGCTGTTTTGCTTTCCGGTGTTGAACTCAAAGATCTTTCGCAGCACACCCGGCGCCATCGCCGAAATCGGGTTGACGCGAAGCACCGGCTGGCCGGGCGAGCCGACGACCTCATAGGTTACGCCGATCAGGCCTTCATTGCTGCCGCCGCCCAGGAACAGGCCGACAATCGGAATCTGGCCGAACATATTGTTCAGCCCGTACATCGGAACGAACGTGCCGCTCATGCGCACCTGATTGCCGGGATAATCGATGCTGCCCTCGATGGTCGCGCCGATCGTCGGGCCCTTCACGACGCCCTCCCGGATCGTGAGCTGTCCGTTTTGCCGGGTAAAGTCCGCGCGCAATCCCGAGAAGGAAATGCCGTTCTGAACTCCGATCGGGCCGCCCGCAGCTACGCGATCAAGTGCGGCCTCGCCCTTGATGGAAAAATCGCGAACGAGGATCCGTCCTTCCTTTGCGCTCGGTTCGACGGTCGGGGGATCCATCGCCAGCGCGAGCTGGCCTCCGATCATCTTGGCGTAGGTGTCGGTAAAGCGGAAGAAGGCGCCGGCGTCACTGGTCTCGAGATAAATCATATCGCGTCCTTGCGCGCGGCCGCGCAGATCTCCCGTCAGCGGGGTGTCGCGTCCAAGCTTACCGGTAAGCGCGAAGCTCCTGACCGTTCCATTGCGCCGGGACAATTTGGCGTCGACGCTGCGCAGCGCCTCGCCAAAATAGCCAGCCACCGCGCCAAGTTTTACGTCCACATCAAAATCGACGTTCTTGGTTTTGCTTTTGGGATCCGTTTCCTTGCCCGAAATGGCTGACTTGAGAAAGCCGCGACCGTCGAACACGTCGCCGCGCATTGTCACTTTCAGGACGCCATCCGGACCGCGATCGGCCTTGAGCGAGGTCTTGTCGCCTTCGGACGGAGAATAGGTCGGGAAGTTCACGTTCATCAGGTCGTTGTTCTGATCGACCTCAAGCGATCCCTTGATCGAAACGCCACCTCCATCGATCACAATGTCTTCAAAGCGGGTCGATTGCGGCTTCTGCACCACGTTGAAAACGGCACGGCTCGACTTGCCCGGCAATTTGACCCAGCCGGGCAGGACGTTGTCGAGCTTCAACGCGGTCAGATCGGCCTCGACCCCAATACGGCTGTCGCGATCGGGACCTCCGATCTTGCCGATCAGCTTGATCGGAATAGCACCGCTGACCGCGGGGCCGAGATCCATCCCGAAGCGGGCGCGGCTTGCGTCATCGAGCGTCGCCTGCAATTTGATATCGGCGTCGCCATCGTTCGGCTTGCGATAATCCAGCGAAGCCGCCTGCCCGTTGATCTTGACGTCGCCCTTGACTTGGTACCCCTGATTGTTGGCGACGACTTTCAGTGCGTTGGCTTCGAGCTTTTGATTCATCACCAGGCGATCCGCGGCAAATCCACCGAGGTCGGCCGTAATGGCATAGGTGGTGTCAGCCTTGGTCAGTTCTCGCTTGATCGGCAGGCCGAGCGTGACCAGAGCGGAAACCGTTCCCTTGCTCGAATTGGGGTCGATCAAGGTGCCGGAAAATTCGCTGAGGCGATCCGAGGCGAGAATCTCGGCCGCCGCCGGCACTGGGCCGTCGATCCGGAATTTTACCCGGGCCGGTGAAGGCTTGGGCGCCATATCCGGCACCTCGAATACAAAATCTGAAATGTTGAGTTTGCGCCCCGCGGGCGTATCGGCCGCTGCCTGCCCGATCGTCACTGTCGCGGTACGGCCGGTAACATGGGCTTTCAAATCTGCATCCCGTACCAGCGGCAAGTCATCCACCGGCCGCAACGTCACGCCACTGGCGACGATGTTGACGGCGAGGCCGTCATCCGGAATCGGCGGCCCCCGCCGCGAAAGGTTTCGAACCGGCGAATTGACGCCGACCTCGATGCGCTGAAGCGAGCCGCGCTCCACCCGGTCAATCACCCATTCGCGAACCTCGGGAACGATGAGGACCGGCCATATTCGCTTGAGCGCGGACGCCGACATCGGCGTGCCGGCGAAACCGAGCTGCAGCCGTGGTTCTCCCGAATAATCCACGCTGCCGGTTCCGGCGACGCCGATCTCGCCGTTGCTGATGTCGGCCTGGGTCAGCAGCACGCGGCGCTTTTCGGTGTCGAAGCGCAGGCCGATGGCGATGCGGTTGAAGATCAGCGGTTGTTCGCCGTCGTTTCCTGCGAGCACGATGGTGCCGCCACTAAAGCCCATCTGCCAATCGGAGACGTTGTCGTTGGGCGGCTCGAGATGGGCCAGCAGCGTGATCCGATTCGGACCTGAAATGATCTTGAACGGCGCAACCAGCACGCGCCGTCCGGAATCCCATTCGACGTCCATTTCCGCCGAATCGATCGCCATCGGATAGTCAGGCGTATCGCTGTCGATGACGGTTCCCGCGCCCGCGCTAAGTTTGCCGCGGAAATAGGTCGGCAGGCCGTCCCGGCCCAGTTCCCCCTTCAATTCGCCGGTCAGCGGCAAATCGGCGCTGTAAGTGAGGTCCTTCAGCCGCAGCGCCAACAGGATATTTGTGGTCGATACCTTGTCGGCGCGAATATCGACCGACCGCACGCCGTTCGCGGGAGCTCCGACCACGACCCGAAGCGACCACGCGCGGCGGCCCTCTTCGCCGAGGCTCAGCGCCACCCCGCCGCCGCTAGGCCGGCGCAGGCTGAGGGTGATGTTCTCGAAATTCCATTTGTTGCCGCGCTGCTGATCATCGACGATCAGGTTGCCGTTCTTCAAACCGATTTCGTTGAGGTTTTGTCCGTCAAGTCCGGTCAGGCTCAAACTGTCGAGCCAGTCAAGGCC
>JAQGKC010000191.1 GCA_028290305.1 Bradyrhizobium sp. | reverse complement strand
CCCGGCCACAGCGCCTGGAAGCTGATCGATGCCGCGGGCTGCCGGGGCCTGCGCGTCGGCGGCGCGCAGGTGTCGGAAATGCACTGCAATTTCCTCATCAACACCGGTAACGCGACCGGGCATGATATTGAAACACTGGGCGAAACTGTGCGCTCCCGGGTTAAAGAGAATTCTGGAATCGAGTTACACTGGGAAATCAAGCGGATCGGGATTCCGGAGTAATTGTCATTCCGGGGCGCGCGCAGCGCGAACTACGATGTGCAATTGCACATCGTAGAATCTCGATGTTGTTTAAATCGATGGGGATTCCGGGTTCGATGCTTCGCATCGCCCCGGAATGACGGATTAAAGGGAGAAACAATGCCCCAGATCATCCACCGCGGCATCAAGGCGCTGATCGACGAGGCCAATGCGCAGATCGAAACCGTAAGCGCTGCCGATGCCATCAAGGCCGCGCAAAGCGATGATGTGGTGATCGTCGATATTCGCGATCCCCGCGAGATCGAACGTGACGGCCGGATCCCCGGCGCGTTCTCCTGCACCCGCGGCATGCTGGAGTTCTGGATCGATCCCGCGAGCCCCTATGCCAAACCTATTTTCCAGGGCGACAAGAAATTCATCTTTCATTGTGCCGGCGGCATGCGCTCGGCCTTGGCGGCGAAAACCGCGCAGGACATGGGACTGAAGCCGGTCGCGCATATGGGCGGCGGCTTCGCCGCCTGGCGCGACGCCGGCGGTCCGGTTGAGAAGTTCGAGCCGAAGAAGCCAACAAGCAAAAGCGGATAACTATCACCCGTCATGTCCGGCCTCGTGCCGGGCATCCACGTCTTTACAGCATCACCTACCGGTCAGACGTGGATGGCCGGGACAAGCTTGGCCATGACGAAAATTGAGAGGACGAAGCCATGACATCATCAGCCGACGATCCCTTGGTTTCCACCGACTGGCTCGCCGCGCATCTCGACGATCCGAAGGTGAAAATCATCGATGCGTCCTACAAGATGCCGGGCGTGCTGCCGCTGCCGTCGGACGACTATCTTGGCGCGCATATTCCGGGTGCGGTGTTTTTCGACGTCAACACGATAGCCGACCGCAACGATCCGCGCCCGCATATGTACCCGGACGAAGCGCAGTTCGCGCGTGACGTCTCGGCGCTCGGCATTTCCTCCGGCGATACCGTGGTCGCCTATGATTCCGGCGGCTGGGTTGCCGCACCGCGGGCGTGGTGGATGTTCATGTCGTTCGGTCATCCCAATGTGAAGGTGCTCGATGGGGGTTTAAAGAAATGGCTGCGCGAGGGACGTCCGACGCATTCCGGCAAGGTCACGCCAAAACCTGGAAAATTCCGGGCCAAGCTCGATCCAGGCTTCGTCCGCAGTAAGGAGCAATTGCTTGGCAATCTGGAAACGCACGCTGAGCAATTGGTCGATGCGCGCCCGCGTCCGCGCTTCGAGGGCACGGTAGCCGAGTCGTGGCCGGGCCGCCGCTCCGGTCATATCCCGGGCAGCCGCAACGTGCCCTATGCCGACTTGTTCGACGCAACAACCGGCGCGATGAAGCCGCTGGAGGATTTGCGTCAGGCGTTCAAGGGCGCCGGTGTCGATATGACGAAACCGATCGTGGCGACCTGCGGCTCCGGCGTTTCCGCGCTGGTGGTGACGTTCGCGCTTTACCGGCTCGGCGTGCGCGGCACCGCGTTGTATGACGGCTCATGGGCCGAATGGGGTCTGCCTGACGGACCGCCGATCGCGACCGGCCCGGCCTGATCGGCAAGACTTCAGCGACGATGATCAGTGGTCAAGGGTTGAGCGAACGGATCGGCCGGCTGCTGGGCCGCTTGTGTCGCCAGACGCGCGCGCGCCGCAATCCTGCGGCGCTGAAGCGTCCGCCGCGACTGCTGGCGTTTCTGGATGGCGCTGACGTCGGGCTTCGCGCCGGCAGGCTTTGAACTGGCAGCCTTCGCCGGCGGCCGTGCCTCGATGGGGACGGGTGGACCGCCCAGCGTGGCGATCTTTGTCGAGACGCCGTCGGCGTTTGGTGAACTCGGCACATCAACTTGTTCAGGAGCGATCGGGGCAGTTTCCTCAGATGCAACCGGGACAGTTTCCTTCGCCGGCTGCGACGTTGCCGCGATCTTTGCTTCGTCCGCGGCAGCGGGCGCATCGGCTTGAGGAGGTGCCGCCTCCGGCGGATTTTCAGAAACCGGGATTCCAGGCTTCGCCGGTTCCGGCTGCGATGAATCCTCCGGTTTCAGTGTGGCGATCTTCTCAGACTCGGCCGGCGTTGAGGAGGGCGCTGCTTGCTCCGCCGGTGCCGCAACATCGTCCGGCACCTTCTGCTCCGTCGGCGCGACGGCTACCGCCGCGGCATTGTCCGACGCCGGTTGCTCGGCCGCCGGCGATTCGTCGACGCGCAACATCGACAGGACCGGCCTCGTGGCATCGTTTTGCTGCGCAAACCTTATTTCGGGGGCTGCCCGCCATGACGGGGTGCTGGCAAATTCCTCATGTGCTGCGCGGAACAGCAGCGCCGCCCCAAGTCCGAAGACCAGGACCGACATCGACAACACGATCGCGGCGAGCAGAAAACGAAAGCCGGGAAGCATGGACGCTGAGTTCCGCCGTCGCAGGGTCTGCAAAGGCCTTTGAGCTATCGGGAACGCGGTGACGACAGGCGGTGGTGACTGACGCGGCGGGCACCGCCAGTGCGCAGCGAATCAGGCTGATTTGAGAATAGCGCAACGTATTCGCGGCGTTCGTTAAAAAACGGCGGCGGGAAAGGCCCTCCGAGGTGCCGAGGAGCGTTTCCTGAACCGGTGCGGCTTCGTTGCAACGGTGCTCACGGATCATCACAAATGCCGAAATCCGGAGCGAATTAGCGGATTTGTCTTGAATGCGCCGCTATCTTCGGCCATCTGCCGTTAACGATCCGGTGTCGGCTTGGGGACTATACAAGAGCGATGATGATCAAACGTACTCTGACGATTTGCGCTGCCGTTTCTGCTGCTTTGGCGGCTGGCGCAGCGGGAACCTCGCTCGCGCTGGCACAGGGGTATTCGGTACCCCCCGGCGCGGTCTACTCGCCTTATCCGCCCGGTGGCTATCCGGCCGATTATCGCCGTGGCCCGGGCGCGCACGATTTCGACGCGCTGGAGGATGACGAGGCGCCAGATGCGCAGAGCTCGACCGCGCTGCCGCCGCCTGGACCGGTGCTTTCACCTGATGATCCGCGCTACGGCCGGCCGATGGGCGCTCCGCCGGTTTATTCCGACCGGGGCGCACCGACTGGACCGGTGCTGTCGCCCGACGATCCGCGCTACGGCCGGCCGATGGGTGCTCCGCCGGTTTATTCCGACCGCGCCGCGCCTACCGGTCCGATCCTTTCACCCGACGACCCGCGTTACGGCCGGCCGGCCGGACCGCCGCCGGTGATCTATTCGGATCGCGGCAATGGCGATAATCGCGCTCCGGCAAACGATGGCCTGCGCCCGCCTGAAGCCGTCGGGGCACCGAACAACGTCACCGGATCGGCGCAGCCTCCCGTTGGGGCCGACGGCAGGCCGATGGTGCTGTCCGCGCTGCCGCCGGATGAGCAGCCGGAGGTCGGACCAGCGCAACTCGCGCCAAACTTGCGCCGACAGGAAGTCACTTTCCCTACCAAGGAACCGGCAGGAACGCTGATCGTCGATACCCCGAACACCTATCTCTATTACGTATTGGGCGGCGGGCGCGCGATCCGCTACGGCGTCCGTGTCGGCCGCGACGGCTTCACCTGGACCGGCGTGCAAAAAATCTCGCGCAAGGCCGAGTGGCCGGATTGGCATCCGCCGCCGGAGATGATCGATCGTCAGCCTTATCTGCCGCGCTTCATGGCCGGCGGCCCCGGTAATCCGCTGGGCGCGCGTGCGATGTATCTCGGTTCCACCGTCTACCGCATCCACGGCACCAATCAGCCCTCGACGATCGGCAAATTCGTCTCGTCGGGCTGCATCGGCATGCTGAACGAGGATGTCTCGGACCTGTTCGACCGCGTCAAGGTCGGTACCCGGGTGGTCGTGCTGCCTGGCGGCGCGCCGCCGGCGTCGACTACAACCGCCTCGGCGCAGCCGATACCCGGGCCGAATGCCGGACAGCCGCTCGCTTCGTCGAGCGTCCCCGGTACCGGGCCGACCGTGGTTCCGCCGCTGCCCGCGCCGGTGACGGTGCGCTAAGCCAGCTTACTTCGATTGGATATGTGACGCTCTTCACTCTCTCCGTTCAGGGGAGAGTGAAGGGCGCGCCCGTTTACGCCAATCTTCGCAGCGGCTCGCCCTTGAACCATGCGTCGATGCCCTCAACCATTTGGCTGTAATGGTTGCGGAAGCTTTCCTGGGTGACGTAGCCGAGATGCGGCGTCAGCACGATATTGTCGAGCCTGCGGAACGGATGATCGACCGGCAGCGGTTCGACCGAGAACACGTCGATCGCGGCGCCGGCGATTCTGCGCTGCTGCAGGGTTTCCAGCAGCGCGGCTTCGTCGACGATCGGTCCGCGCGCGGTGTTGACGAGGTAGCTGGTCGGTTTCATGCGCGCCAGATCCGCAGCTCCGACCAGTCCGCGCGAGCGCTCGCTCAGCACCACATGGACGGTGACGATGTCGGCGGCTGAGAACAGTTCCTCCTTGGTGGCGTAGCCAACGCCGACCTCCTTGCATCGCTCCGGTGTCAGGTTCGGGCTCCATGCGATCACGTTCATGCCGAACGCTTTCGCGAGCGCCGCAACCTTGCCGCCGAGCTTGCCGAGGCCGACCACCCCCAGCGTCTTGCCCTCGATCTCGATGCCGACGAACTTTTGCAGGGGTTCGCCGGCATGCATCCGGGCGTTTTCGCGGCCGATGTTGCGGGTCAGTTCCAGGATCAGGCCCATCGTCAGTGGCGCGGTGGGATCGCGGGCCCACTGGGTTCCGCACAGCACCACCTGATGGTCTTTCGCGGCTTCCAGATCGATCGCGGCATTGCGCATGCCGGAAGTGATCAGCAGCTTCAGCTTCGGCAATGATGCAAACAGCGCACACGGGAACGGCGTGCGTTCACGCATCACGCAGATGATCTCGAAATCCTTCAACGCGCTGGCCGCGGCCTCAGGCGAGGTGAACGGCTGGTTGAACACCGTGATATCGACACGGTCCTCGATCTTCGACCAGTCCGCGATCTCCAAAGTCAGATTCAGATAGTCATCGAGAATTGCACAGCGCAGCCGCGTCATGGGAAGTCCGTTCATGGCGATGAAGACGGCGGGAAGCGGGCCGTCGGGGAACCGCCATGGTCGCGCGCAATTCCCGGGCGCGCAAGCGCTCGCGGTCTAAAAAGCGACTGCAGTCATCGAGGCGCAGGCGACCTACGCGCCTTCGCGGCTCGGATTTCGGTGACCATCGATTGGACCGCAGGTGACAACGTCTTCTGCTTGGCGCGGCAGGCCGGGCCCGGACCGCGCATATAATGCAGTTCCGGCCGGTACGGGTCGAAGGCCCTGACAAAGAACAGGCGCCAGAAGTCGCCGATTTCGGCGAGCACGCCGGGTTCGCGATCCCGGCTGGCTGCCGGGGTGGAGAGAGAGGCTGGCGTGTTGCTTGCCATGACTCGGCCCTGCTTTTCGTTCGCGACTTCTGTCGCGCCGGGCGCCTTTTTGGGCGTCGACGGGTAGTCTCGGGCGGAAGTCATTAAAAGAAGGTTTCAATTGTCGCTATCCGTATTGATACTGGTGAACGGATGGAAAACGCTCGCCCGCGGTTGCCCTTTGGGGGCTGCGCCGCTACATCAGCGGCAGCAAATTTCCACAAATGCAACGGTTTTCAGGGATCGCGATGGCCCGTCAGTTCGTCTATTTCATGCAGGGTTTGACCAAGAGCTACCCCACCCGCAAGGTGCTCGATAACGTCCACCTGTCGTTTTACCCCGATGCCAAGATCGGCGTGCTCGGCGTCAACGGTTCCGGCAAATCGACGCTGCTGCGGATCATGGCCGGCCTCGACAAGGAATATAACGGCGAGGCGTGGGTCGCCGAGGGCGCGCGGGTCGGCTACCTCGAACAGGAGCCGCATCTCGATCCCGCCAAGACCGTGCGCGAGAACGTCATGCTGGGCGTCGCCAAGCAGAAGGCGATCCTCGATCGCTACAACGATCTGGCGATGAACTATTCCGACGAGACTGCCGACGAGATGACCAGGCTGCAGGACGAGATCGAGGCCGCCGGCCTTTGGGATCTCGACAGCAAGGTCGATCAGGCGATGGACGCGTTGCGCTGTCCGCCCGACGATTCCGACGTCACGAAACTCTCCGGCGGTGAGCGCCGCCGCGTCGCGCTGTGCAAGCTGCTGCTCGACCAGCCGGACCTGTTGCTGCTGGACGAGCCGACCAACCATCTCGACGCCGAGTCGGTGTCATGGCTGGAAGGCCATCTGCGCAACTATCCCGGCGCCATCCTGATCGTCACCCATGACCGCTATTTCCTCGACAACGTCACGAGCTGGATTCTCGAACTCGACCGCGGCAAGGGTATTCCCTACGAGGGCAATTACACCGCCTGGCTGTCGCAGAAGCAAAAACGCCTCGCCCAGGAAGGCCGCGAGGACGCCGCGCATCAGCGCACGCTGGAGCGCGAGAAGGAATGGATCGCGGCCTCGCCGAAGGCACGCCAGGCCAAATCCAAGGCGCGCTACCAGCGCTATGAGGACCTGCTGAAGCAGGCCAATGAGAAGCAGACCCAGACCGCGCAGATCACGATTCCGGTGGCCGAACGGCTGGGCCAGAACGTGGTCGATTTCGAGGGGCTGAGCAAAGCCTTTGGCGAGCGGGTGCTGATCGACGATCTCACCTTCAAATTACCGCCCGGCGGCATCGTCGGCGTGATCGGTCCCAACGGCGCCGGCAAGACCACGCTGTTCCGGATGATCACCAAGCAGGAGACGCCGGACAAGGGCAGCATCACGGTCGGCGAGAGCGTGCATCTCGGCTATGTCGACCAGTCGCGTGACAGTCTCGACGGCAAAAAAAGCGTATGGGAGGAAATTTCCGGCGGCAACGAACTGATTTTGCTCGGCAAGCGCGAGGTCAATTCGCGCGGCTATTGCTCGTCGTTCAATTTCAAGGGCGCCGACCAGCAGAAGAAGGTCGGCTCGCTGTCAGGCGGTGAACGCAACCGCGTCCATCTGGCGAAGATGCTCAAATCCGGCGCCAATGTGCTGCTGCTCGACGAGCCCACCAACGACCTCGACGTCGATACGCTGCGCGCGCTGGAAGAAGCGCTGGAGGATTTCGCCGGCTGCGCCGTGATCATCAGCCATGACCGCTGGTTTCTCGACCGCATCGCCACGCATATTCTGTCCTTCGAAGGCGACAGCCATGTCGAATGGTTCGAAGGCAATTTCCAGGACTATGAAAAGGACAAGATGCGCCGGCTCGGACAGGACTCCATCATCCCGCATCGCGTGAAGTACAAGAAGCTGACGCGTTAAATCGGGAACCCGACATGGCCGACTGGAGCGCCGAGCAGTATCTCAAATTCGAGGATGAGCGGACCCGGCCGTCGCGCGATTTGCTGGCGCAGATCCCGCTCGCCGACGCGCGCAAGGTGGTCGATATCGGATGCGGACCGGGAAATTCAACGGAGCTTCTGGTCAAGCGCTGGCCGCAGGCGGCGGTCATCGGCATCGATACGTCGGCCGACATGCTGCGGCAGGCGCGCGAACGGTTGCCGGGACACAGTTTTATCGAAGCCAATATCGCGCACTGGGCGCCGCCCGAAAACACCGACGTTCTGTTTGCCAACGCGATCTTTCAATGGGTGCCCGGCCATCTCAAGCAACTGCGGCGGCTTCTCGGTGCATTGCCGCCGGGCGGCGTGCTTGCGGTGCAAATGCCCGACAATCTCGATGAGCCAACCCATGTCCTGATGCGCGAGGTCGCGCATCAGGAGCCGTGGCGCCAGAAGATCTCCGAGACGGCACGGGTGCGCGACAGTCTACCGAAGCCGGGTGTTTATTACGATGCGTTGAGCCCGCTCTGCATACGGCTGGATATCTGGCACACGATCTACAATCACGTGCTCGACGATGCCGCAGCCATCGTGGAATGGGTCAAGGGCACCGGCCTGCGGCCGTTCGTCGATCCGCTGGAGCCGCCCGAGCGCAAGCAATATCTCGCCGAATACACCGCGCGCATCGCTGCCAGTTATCTGCCGCAAGCGGACGGCAAGGTGCTGCTGCGGTTTCCGCGGATTTTCATCGTGGCGGTCAGAGGCTGAGGCAACAATGTCTTCTGGTTTTTATCCCACCTTCTCCGCCAGCCAGATCTTGATCAGCGACTGATACGGCACGTCGCGCTTGTTGGCAGCGATCTTGATCTGTTCAAGCAAACCTAGCGGCAGACGAATCGAAATCGCCGTAGTCGATGGCTTCAGGTTTGGAAAGCGCACGCGCTCGGCCTTGCTCCAGTCGATGTAATCAGTGGAGTCGTGAGTTTCCCAAAACTTCCGTTCGTCAGCTTCGGTCTTGAAGACAGGAACTGATTTAAGCTTGCTCATAAGCTTTCCTTTCCCTTCGGTGCAAGTTCCGCGCGGATATCACCCGGACCAGGGTTCCATTCTGTCGGAGTGTGAAAGTGATGTGCTGCAGCCGGTTTTGGGCTGTCTTTCCCAGCGCATTGAGGCGCTGTTCCTTCTCACTATGCTTTGCGTCCTCGACAACGATCAGTGGATCGTTGAAGAAGACGCTTTCCGCCTCGGCCTGACTGACATCATGTTTATCCGCACTCTTGCGGCTATTGCCATCGTCCCAATCAAAACTCGTGATCTGGTCAACGTCAATCATATGTATATGTTCAATATATACAGAGCGAGGCATCGATGCAATATGAGTTCTTGTTCGAGCGCTTGAAAAATAGGTCGTGCGCCATTGCGGTCGTCGCGACCTTCATGCTGCTCGCATCCCCCGCCCGTGCATCAGACGCCGGCTTCACTCAATTCATCGCGTCGTTGTGGCCGGAAGCGCAAGCGGCCGGCGTGTCGCGCGCGACGTTCGATACCGAGACCCGCGGCCTCGAGCCGGATTACAAATTGCCCGATCTGATATTGCCTGGGCGCCCCGCGACCGGTGCGCCGTCGCAGGCCGAATTCGTGCAGGTGCCGGCTGACTATGTGAAGGAAGCCAGCATCGCGCGACTGGCGGAAGAGGGGCAGCGGCTGATGGCGAAGTATCGCCCGGCGCTTGCCGCCATAGAGACGCGCTTCGGCGTACCCGCCACCATCGTGCTGGCGATCTGGGGCCGCGAAACCGACTACGGCCGCTACATGCTGCCCTATGATGGGTTGCGCGTGCTGGCGACGCAGGCCTATGTCGGCCGCCGCAAGGATCAGTATCGCACCGAGTTCATTCTGGCGCTGAAGATGCTCGGCGAAGGCGAGGTGACTCGCAAGGACCTGCGAGCGTCCTGGGCCGGCGCCACCGGCCTGACGCAATTCCTGCCGTCGGAATTTTATAAACACGGCGTCGATTTCGAGGGGGACGGCCGCAAGGACATCTGGCATTCGGTGCCGGACGCACTTGCTTCCGCCGCGCAGCAGCTCGTCAACAAGGGCTGGCAGCCCGGCGTACGCTGGGCCTATGAGGTGCGCGCGCCTGCCAGCGTCGATTGTACGATGGGCGTGCCCGAAGTGACAAAGCCGATCGGCGAATGGCTGCGCTCAGGCTTCGTGCCGGTGCGCGGACAAAAACTCAGCGCGGCCGAACAGGCGCAGCCGGCGTCGCTGCTGCAGCCCGAGGGTGTCTATGGCCCGGCGTTTCTGACCACGAAGAACTACTTCGTGATCAAGGAATATAATTTTTCGGATCTGTACGTGCTGTTCGTCGGGCATCTCAGCGACCGCATGACGAACCCACAGCCCTTCGCGACGCCGTGGTCGGCATCGACGCAGCTACGCACCGCCGATGTCGAAGCCATGCAGCGCCATCTCACGCGCCTAGGTCTCTATGCCGACAGACTGGACGGCAAAGCGGGGATGCAGACGCGCGCGGCGCTTGGAGCGTACCAGAAATCGGCTGGGCTCAAGGTGGATTGCTGGCCGAGCGAAGCGGTGCTCCGTTCGATCAGCGCGGCGCGCTGAAAAAAGAAAACCCGGCCAAAGCATCGGCCGGGCTTTAAAATCAGGGGCGGTGAGCCCCCGCCGGTCTGGTCAGATCAGTCGCAGACCTCGACGCGGCGGAAACGCCAGCCGTAACCATCCCAGAAGCGCTCGCGAACGAAACGGCAGGGCGGGGGAGGCGCGTCTTCCACGTAGACCGGTCCACCATAGGCGGGACGGCTGGAGGCGATGGCTCCGCCGACAATCGCGCCGCCGATGATTCCGCCGGCCACGGCTGCGCCGAGGCCACGCTGGGCGCTTGCGGGCGTCGCGGCGAGCGACCCAGCGATCGTTGCGACCGCGACGAAGGCAGCTAATGTCTTCTTCATGTCTTGGACTCTCCAGAATGGCGCCTTAAGTCAGCGCCGGGTTTAAGGTGACTCACACGCCGTCTTCGAAACTGGCCGTCTCGCTAAAAAGCGCACAACAGTCAACCGAAAGTAAACGTATCGAGGCTGGTGGGCCGAAAAAAAGGTTTTTTCAGGCCAAATCTTGAAGGCACTCCCGAAAACGCGTTGTTTCCGGGAATGCCCGTGCTGTTTTAATGAAGGTGAACGGGCTCAACCGCAAACCCGCACGCGGCGAACGCGCCAGCCATAGCCGTCCCAGAAACGCTGTCGCTGCCAGACGCAACCACCATATGGGTCGTCAACAACATAGGCCGGACCGCCGCCGTAATAGCCGTAACCGGGTCCGTAGTAGCCGGGTCCATACCCATAATAGCCGGGGCCCGCGAGTGCGCCACCGACAATGGCGCCGCCGATGATCCCGCCGGCAACAGCTGCGCCGAGGCCGCGCTGGGCATGGGCCGGCGCGGGTGCCACGACGGCCGAAACGGCCAAGGTGGCGACGGCAGCGAGTGCCATCAATGTCTTCTTCATGGCTTCACCTTTCTCATTGAGCAGGGACAGCGGATAAAGCAGTCTGTCGCAGCGAAAGTTCCACATTCCGCTTGAATGATCAATGAACGGATGGGCCACATTTGATTACAAATGTTGGCGGCAAGGGGCGCGCGACGCTTGGTTGGGCATCTGTCCGGCGTTTCCGGGCGAGGGGAAACGATGACGGGCGCGACGACGGCTTTCGGAATTGCGGTCGGCGGTACATCGCTGATTTGCTGCGCGCTGATGACGCGATTGCAGAGCCGTCGCGTCGTCAGCCGATCGTCTCGCGACAGATCCGGATCGGGCGAGGTCGGTTATGCCGGTGACGACGGCGGCAGCCATTTTGGTCATTCCGCACCCGACAGTTCGGGCAATCCGAGCGATGCAGGCGGAGGCGATAGCGGAGGCGGCGAGTATGGAGGTGGAGGCGACGGTGGAGACAGCGGCGGTGGAAGCGACTAACGCTGAAACAGCGCTTTCTGCCACTGCCACTGGCATTTTTAGATTCATTCTAGTCTCTGGAAGCTATCAGTTTGGAATCACTTCAAAAGACGGTTTTTCCTTTTGCATCCCGCCGCGGTCTTAAATATCTGTGAGAACAGCATCACCGATGAGCTCATCATTTTCATGATTGTCTGTTCCTGCAACGTCCTCACCGACCACGATGTCCGCAGTGCCGTGAGTGCCGCGGAAGACCTTCCCCGCAATGCCAAGCAGCTCTATGGCTGCCTCGGTTGCAGCGCGGAATGTGGCCGGTGCGCGCGCACCATCAAAACCATCATCGATGAAGCCCTGGGTGCTTGCGCCAAGGCCTGCTGTTCCGGCTGTCCGCACAGCCAGGCCGGGACGGACCCGCACGCCCACATCGAATTCTCGCTCGCGGCTTCCTGACAATCCCGATAATTTGTTGATTTCCACATCCTCCCGCGCCTTTGGCAGGAGGGTTGCTCTCGCCATCAATCTGATTTAGAAGCGTTCTAAATATTGAGGCCTAGCTGTTTGGCCTTACCAACTGGAGCGCATCATGCAAGGCGACGCAAAGGTCATCGATTATCTCAACAAGGGCCTGCGCAGCGAACTCACCGCGATCAACCAATATTGGCTGCATTTCCGGGTGCTGAACAATTGGGGTTTGCTGGAACTGGCCAAGCAGTGGCGCAAGGAATCCATCGAGGAGATGCACCACGCCGATCGCTTCACCGATCGCATTCTGTTTCTCGACGGATTTCCCAACATGCAGGTGCTCGATCCCTTGCGGATCGGTCAGAACGTCAAGGAAATCATCGAGTGCGACCTCGCCACCGAGGTGAGCGCGCGCACCCTGTATCAGGAAGCGGCGACCTACTGCCACGGCGTCAAGGACTACGTGTCACGCGACCTGTTCGAAGACCTGATGAAGGACGAGGAACACCACATCGATTTCCTCGAAACCCAGCTTGATCTGATCGGGCGCATCGGGATCGAACTTTATACCCAGAAGCATGTCGGCGGGCTTGAGAGCGAGCATTAAGCCGTAACGCGATAGCTCATTCCGAGGAAAGCACCCAGCCCGAGGAAATCGCCCAGCTTGAACATGAACTGGCGGCGCTGAGATCGCAGTACGCGCTGCTCGAGCGCAACGGTCGCGCGATGAAGCGGTGTTGCCAGCTTATGGTCGTCGTGCTCCCGGTTTTCTTCGGTTATCTGATGTGGACCGATATTGTGGTCGGCGGGTTCGCCACGGCTATGACGGCCGCCGTCGTCCGCGATCCTCACCTCAAAGCTGCTGTTTGTAGCGCTCCTCGACTACGGCCTGGCTTTCCGGCTCACCGAGATTTGTCTGGTCGTGGATCACCTGGCTGATGCTGGGCATGACCGCACGTTCGACCCGCGTATCCGGCGACCACAGCTTCGAGCGCATCAGCGCCTTGCCGCAATGGAAATAGGTCTCGTGCACGTCGATGCTCAGCACCGCGCGCGGCGGCTTGCCGAATTCCACCATCGACGCCATCAGGTCCGGGTCGGCCGATAGTATTCCCTTGCCGCCAACGCGCAGCGTCTCGTCGATTCCAGGCACGAAGAAGATCAGCTGTACGAAACCTGAGCCTTCGACGATGTTTCGAAAACTGTCGATCCGGTTGTTGCCGGAGCGATCGGGCATCAGAAGCCGGTTCGGCCCGGCGACATGGACAAAACCGGGATTGCCGCCGCGCGGCGAGGCATCGACGCTGCCGTCAGAGCCCGATGTTGCCAGCACGCAGAACGGCGACATCGCAATGAAATTTTTCGCGTGGCTGTCGATCTCCGGCCGCGCCTTCGCGATTACGCGCGGCGAGGGCTTTGGATAAATCGACGCGAGGTCGCCGGCGGCAAGTTCGGTCAAAGGCTGTCTCCGGTAGCGAGATGCTTTCGCGAAAGTATCACTGTGTGACGGGTTCGCAAAGACAGCGTTGGAGCATTTACACCGCGTCCGCCGGCACGAAACAGCTGATCACGATTTCACCGCGATGATGCACATACCACACCACGGCTTCGCCGACCGGATTGCCGCGGTCGCGGATGATGGCGCGCTCGGGCACCGCCATCCAATGGCCTTCGATCGGGACCCAATAGGCGCCTTCGCGAAAATCATATTCGGTGCGATGGCCGTCGGCCATGTCGCAGCAGGGTACACCGTTCGGGGCAGTCACAGCCTTGAACCAGGCGCGGATGTCGGCGGGCACGTTTTCGTATTGCCCGTTGTCGAAGGCGAGTGCCGCGCTCGCCAGCGCAGCCAAGCACGCCAGCAGGGCGATCTGCGCGAACCGTCGCATGCGATCCTCCACAGCATAGCATTCGCATCATCGTTGCGTGCCGCTCCTGCGACGCGCCACGAATCGCATGATTGAACGCGATCAGGCGTGAGCTGTCATGAGGAAAAAATAAGCGATGCGCGGCGCAGCAAATTGATGCGGTGCGAAAACTAAATCTTGCGCGGTAGCTTCTCATGCATCTTGAGCAGCGCCGTCGGTGCGACATTGCTCACTTCAACACGCCTTGCTCTACATCGTGCGTTGCGGCGCCGTCTGCAGCAATTCCCTGAGTTGCTCCTTGTAGAACGCCGCATTGCCGGTCGTGAGATGCCCGCGGGTTTCCGTGCTGGCTGGAATGAGATAGAGCCGGCCATTCCTGATGCGCTTGATCGCGGCATCGGTCACGCCGGTTTCCGGCGGATTGCGCTCATCGTCGGCGGCATTGATCGCAAGCAGCGTGGCCTCGATCCGCTCCATCCCGGCGGAGGGATCGTAATCGTGCGAGGCTTCCCATTGATAGACGAAGTCGTTGGCATCGGCGGTCACCGGCGCCGCTAACCGGTCATCGACCATCTTGTCGGCTTTCGCGGTGGTCGGCGCGAGCGTCTGATAGCCAAGCGTGCCGCCGCCGGTTGCGATCTGGAACAGATTGATGGCGTATTTCATCATGCGCGGCTGCGTCGTGTAATTGCCGCCATTGTAATCGGGATCGTTACGGATGGTTTCCAGCATCATCCGCCGCAGCATCCAGTTGCGCGCCGCCATCGCGGTCGGCTGCGACGCCATCGGCACCACCGCATCCATCATCTGAGGATATCTCACAGCCCAGATCCAGGCATGCATGCCGCCCATCGAATTGCCGATCACGAGCCGCAGATGTTTCACGCCCAAGCCTTCCCTGACCAGGCGGTAATGCGCATCGACCATGTCCGCGTAATCACATTTCGGGAAGCTCGTCTTCATGCCGTCCGACGGCTTGGACGATTTGCCATGGCCGAGGCCATCCGGAATGATGATGTAGTATTTCGACGCGTCCAGCGGCTGGCCGGGGCCGAACAACTCCCCCGCGAAGGTTGGCGTCAGCATCGTTGCCGAGGAGCCGCCCGATCCGTGCAGCACCAGCACCGGCTGGCCGGTCGGCTCGCCGATGGTGGTGTAATGCAGCCGCAGCTCCGGCATCGTCTCGCCGGTGTGGAATTTGAAGTCCTTTGCGATCCAGTCGCCTTGCTTCGGCGTTGGATAATCGGCCGCGACCGCGGCGAAAGACGTCAACGCAAAAGCGGCTGACAGCGCCGCACGCGAAAATTCCATGATTGTTCTCCCCAGGCACGGGCCGCCGTGCCGGGGCCGCTTGGGCGCAAGCCTATCACGCCGGGCGAAACGCGCCGAGAGAGCAGCATCGCGGAGACCTGCAAAAATTTTTGCGAAACGTGCATCGTGCGAAGGGAATACTACGGCTTGTCCTCGATATCGGTCTCGGGACGGTCACTGCCGGCGGCGGTCTCGGTGTGCCATTTGCCATCGGCGGTCTCGTATTCGATCGCCTCGGTACGACCGGGCACGCGCTGCTCGGCAGCAGCACGCTTGGCGGCAGCCAGCGCTGCGGCGTGGGTTGCGAAGGCTTCCGAAAACACGCCATCGACGGTGTAGGCCCAGCCGCCGTCATGCTGAACGATCTTATATATAACGTGGCTCATCGGGAACTCGCTTTTTTGTTGGCGTGGGCGCGGCGACGGGGGTGAACGCGCCACCTATTCTATGACAAAATAGGCCGCGATGTAGGTTTTTGCACCAGCCGACCGTCCTCGGTTGAAGCAGCCCGGAACAGGAATCGCAAGCCGGCCGGGCCATGGAGAAAACAAATGTGCCGCAACATCAAGACACTGTTCAATTTCGAACCGCCCGCCACCGAGGATGAAATCCACGCCTCGGCGCTGCAGTTCGTGCGCAAACTCTCGGGTTTCAACAAACCGTCGCAGGCCAATGAAGCCGCGTTCGATCGCGCCGTCGCGGAAGTAACCGCCTCAGCCCGGCGGCTGCTGACATCGCTGCACACACACTCGCCGGCGCGCGATCGCGAGATCGAGGCCGAAAAGGCTAAGGAACGGTCGAGGCTGAGGTTTGGCTGAACGAGGTTCGCCGGGTTTGCGTGATGCATCTCACGGTGCGGTGAGGCGGCGGCGCTTATAATTACCTGAGTTTTTTCAGCCGTCCGGAGAGGGGCCCAATGACCGGTTCAACTGGGTGCGCCATGAAAGTTATCGCCAGCCTCATATTTGTGGTGATTTCTTCGGCCGCCTTTGCCGCCACTTCGGAAGGATATGGCATGGGCGGACGGATTGAGAAGTTCCAGCCGGAAATCGACCGGGCCACTGCGAGCGGCGAGCTGTTTCGTATCGAGGGGCATTGCCAGTCGAATTGCACGCTGTTTCTGGGCTTGCGCAACGTCTGCGTCGAGCGCAGCGCGACCTTGCTGTTTCATGCCGGCCACGACCGCCAGCGCAACATCAACGCATTCTCAACGCAGCGCATGTTGAGCGCCTATAATGCGCGCCTGCGCCGATACGTTCTCGAAAACCACTACATGGATACGCTGGAGTTTCACGCCATTCCGGGTACCGTGATCATCGACAGGTTCGGCTACAAGGAATGCCCGCGCAAGTGAGGCTTACAGGTGAGCCTCACTTCAAGTGAGACTCACTTCTTATCCTTGTGCTTCTTCTTTTTCTTCTCGCGGCGATCGTCGTCATCTTCCGCATCCTCGGCCTCTACGTCATTGAGGGCAGCCAGCGCTTCCAGCTCCACAGCCTCGAGTTCTGCAGCTTCGCGCTCACGCATGCGGCGGTGATCTTCCCACGCATCGAAGATCTGGTGCAGCCACGGCATCACCTGGTCGATCGAAGGCAATTGCCCCGGCGGCCCCGCTTCGCCGCGAGGCCCGGCTTCGCCTCTCACGCCGGGCTTGCCCTGCGGGCCGACTTCCCCGGGCTTGCCTTGCGCCCCAGGCTTGCCCTGCGGACCGACTTCCCCGCGTTTGCCTTGCGGGCCGGGCTTGCCTTGCGGACCGGGTTTGCCGCGCGGTCCTTCAGGCCCCGGCCGTCCGGGATGACCCTGTGGTCCGGGTCGCCCCGGCTCGCCCGGGCGTCCGGGCGCGCCCTGCGGCCCCTGCCGTCCCTGCCGGGTAACTGTCTCGTCCGCCACTTGCGCACTCCCGATGATTTCGGCGCATTTTTTAGCAGAGGTTTGATGACGGCAGCAATTAAGCTGATGGCGCCGGCGGATTTGATCAACATCAATATGCGGCGGTCTAACCGGCTAATGCTTCTCGCCGTCCCACATGACGGGCAAATTCAGCAGCCCGCGAAACGCCCAGCCGCCGATCCGAACCGGTTCGGATTCATCGAGCCGCAATCCCTTGAGCTGCTTGAAGATGCTTGGCAGCGCCACGTCGGCCACCATCGCGCGCGAGGCGAAGGCGCCGGCGCAATAATGCGGGCCGGCGCCAAAGGCGATGCTTTTCGCGGTATCGCGCATGATGCTGAAAATGTCAGGATTGGCGAAGCAGGCCTCGTCGCGGTTGGCCGAGCCGAACATGAAGAACACGCGATCCTCCGGTTCGAAATCGACGCCGCCATAAGACCATGGCTTCGCGACCCGACGCGGCGACATCCCGATCGGCGCGATCCAGCGCGCATATTCCTCGAACACGTCGATCCATCTAGCCTTTCCTTCCGCCACCAGCGCGAGTTGGTCGGGGTGCGTCAGCAACGCCCAGATCGTGCCCGATATCGCGTCGCGCGGCTCGTTCTGTCCGCCCGATATCGCGAGCTTGATGTTGGCGCGCACGCTCGCGATCGGCTGGCCGGCAGCGAGCAGCACGCTGAGGATCGACGTGTTTGGATGTTTCGTGACCACCGGAACCATGTCGTCGATCGCGGCATCGATCCCTGCGGTGGCGGCGTGGCAGCGCGCTTCTATTTCTTTATCGCCGGTATAGTTGGCGATGCCGTCGATCATCGCCTGCGACCACGCGTCCATATCCTGATAGCGCATCTTGGTGAGGCCGGTGATGTCCTTCAGGCATTCGGCCGATAGCGGCAGCGCGAACGCCTTGCAGAGGTCGGCGCGGCCGGCGGGCGCCAGCTCGTCGAGGACGCGGTCGGCATGGGCCTGAAACTGCCGGCTCCAGGTGTCCCGCACCGTGCGCGGCGACACCGACGGAAACATCGCGGTGCGTTCCGACATATGCGCATCGCCGTCCTTGCGCATCATGTTGTGCCCCATCAGCGTATTCATCAGTCCGGCCGGCTGATGCGACGAGAACACGTCGGTGCGCTTTTCCGAGACGAAAATGTCGTCGCGCCGGGTGAAGATGGTCGAGCCGAGCTGCGGCACGAACGCGATCGGCGCTTGTTTGCGCATCTTCGCGAGATCCGGATAGGGATCGGCCCAGAACGCCGGCACATCGACGTTAAAATGCGGGGCGTTGGACATGGCGTTTGCTCCATCCGGGACTTTCCGCCCGGCTGGGGCCACCCTATAGCGTTTTCGAGCGAAGTGGGTACCGGTTCGCGTGAAGAAAACACGTCAAGTCACAGGTCAGAGCCCCGATTCTGGTTCAATCAGAACCGGAAGACGCCAAGCATGATCCCGGCCCGAAAGGCCGCGTCAGCGCAAAGTGGAAACCGGTCTTCGGAAAAGAAATGCCCGAACAAAATAGGTGACCAGTCTGATTCAGCGAAACTGAAATCAGACTCTAGTCGGTATGAACGGGCACATCGATTCCGTCGGCCGAATATTGCCGGATCTTGTTGCGCAGGGTGCGCACGGACACCCCGAGCACACGCGCGGCGCGGGTACGATTGCCGTCGCAACGCGCAAGTGTTTGCAGCACCAGTTCCCGCTCGATCTCGCCGACGGTGGAGCCGATCAGCAACGGCACGACCTGGTTTGGGGCCAGCGAAGGCGCCGGAGTTTCCGGCGCGGGGACAGCGAACTCATGGGTCATCAGCACCTCCCGAACAACGCCCGCTCGAACCCTGAGCGGAAACATCGAGAATGAACAACCCCCAGCAAATTGACGGTGGGCGGAGTCGGTTAACAAATCCTTAACGCGCACTTAACGAAGCGAAATGCCCTGTGTACGCCACTAAATCGCCCGATATCCGCCGTCCGCCATCACAATCGAGCCGGTGACGTAGCTTGAGAGATCGGACGCGAGGAAAATCGCCGGCCCCACGATGTCCTCGGGCTTTCCGGCCCGGCCGAGCGGGGTGTGATCGATGAACATCTTCACCGCTTCCGGGTTGTTGGCGCGGGTTCCCGCGTTCAGCGGCGTCTCGATGAAGCCCGGGCCGATGGCATTGACGCGCACGCCGTCCTTGCCGAGTTCGGCTGATAGCGCCCGGGTGAAGCCGAGCACGCCGTGCTTCGAGGCCGTATAAGCGGGTGAACTCGGCTGGCGCACATGAACGAACGACTGGATCGAGGCGATATTGACGATGCGCCCCTTGCTGGCGCGCAAGGGTGCGAGAAAAGCGTGCGTTACATTGAAGACGCCGGTGAGATTGATCGCGATGATGTCTTCCCAATCCTTGATCACGGCCTCCGCAGCGCCGGTCATGCCGTTGCGGCGGGCGATGCCGGCATTGTTGGCGAGGATGGAGACCTGGCCGATTTGACCGGCGATGTCAGCGGCGACGGCGTTGCAGGCCGCGCGATCGGTGACGTCGAGTTTGAAGCTGTCCGCCTTGCCGCCGGAACCGCGAATTTCCTGCGCGGCTTCGGCCGCTGCCTTCTCGTTCATGTCGAGCAGCACGACGCGGGCGCCTTCGCGGGCATAGCCAATCGCGATTGCGCGCCCGATCCCCGAGCCTGAACCGGTGACGACGGCGATATGATCTTGGAGAAGGGGCATGGCGGGTTTCCTCTGTTTTTGGTTTTGGCGCTTTCGACGCAAACTAGTTCAAAATCTCGGAATCGGAAACGCAAAGCTGCGCTTGCGCGTTGCAGCCTCATGGATCGACAGCTCAGGGAATGGAAACTCAGTGTCGAGCGGCTTTGGTCGGCCGCCGCGCCTGACTATCGCGAGGCCGAACGGCTCGCGCTCGATATCGCGCGCACGAGCGCAGACGTGACGCTGCGGCAGGCGGCGACGCAGGCGCTGCCGAGCCTGCGCAACGCGTTGCTTAAAAGTGCGGACCGAAGCACCAAAGACCTCGCATGGCGGCGCCTGAGCGTCATTCGCGATGTCCTGCACGTGGCCACGGCGCCGCGTTTCGGCAAGCGCGGAAATGTTTCGAAGCCGCTCACGCCCGAGGAACACCATCGGCAAATGCTCGGACTGCCTTTCGGCCGCCGCCTGACCGCCCCGGAAATCCATCAGGCCTACAAGCGCGCCGCCAAAACCGCGCACCCGGACGGCGGCGGCAACGGGCGGGAATTTCAGGAGCTTTCCGCGGCGCGGGATGCGCTGATGAAGGAGAGATGACGGCCGGGCGGCCTTCAGCCCCCGCGGTCTTTAGAATCTGCAACTGCCCCGCTGCCGCAATTCTTCCTTCACCGCAAGCGCGGCGGTGACGGTCAGAACCGGCTTGCTGACCACCTTGTAGTCCGAGGGCCATCGCAACGGTTGGTACAGGCCCTCGTTCCAGATCTGGCAGACGCCGGTGTTGTCCCAACGGATCAGGTAGTATCCGGCCTGCGCGGGGCTGGCTACGGCAAAGGCCGAAACAGCGATGCCGGCGGCGGCACAGATGGCGGTAGCGCGACGCATGAAGAATCTCCTGTTGGAAAGTGTTGGTCCAGCCTCCGTGGGCATCTTTCGCGATGAGGAGCGGACATGCAAGTGGTGCGGCAAAAATGTGAAGGTTTCGAAGCGAAAGGCGGCGAATCGCTCGCGAGGACCGGGGTCGCCCCGCCGATCGCGGAGTTCATCATCGGGTCGCATTGGTGCGGCCCGATGGCCGATCCGCGCTTTCGCAATGCTGATGCAATCACCGCGCAAGCGACGCGACGCATTCGATTTCGATCAGCATCGCGGGATTGGGCAGCGCATGGACCACGCAGGTGGTGCGGGCGGGATAGGGCGCGGGCCCAAAAGCCGAAGCGTACAGCTCATTCATGGTGGCGACGTCGGACGCGCGCGTCAGCAGCACGTTGACCTTGGCGAGATCGCGGAAGCTCGCGCCCGCTTCACCAAGCACGCGTTTGATGTTGCGTACGACATTGCTGAACTGAGCTTCGAAGGTGTCCGGCAGCGCTCCCTGGTCGTCGAAGCCGGGGATCCCCGATACGAACAAGATGTCGCCGACCCGCGTGGCGAACGAGAGCGGCGGGGCTTTGATGCCGGCCGGTGCAGCGAAGTGTTGAATGGGGGCCATGGGTTACCTCCGTTGTTCGTGGGGCGGGTTAGCCCACGGTGTAACCCGCCGTTTCAACATGAAAGTAGAGGGCAGATTATACTTCGCTAATCCGTTCTGCGAACCGGTTTTGCTTGGGTTACGTGTTTTGCTCATCCGATCCATCGGCTACATTGGGTCCAGCGCGATTCGATCCGCTGCGCAACGCCCGCTTACAAGATCTCCCTTCTCACAAGATCCCTGGAGAGAACTAGATGAAGATTTCATCCGCCCTTCGTACTGCCCTGGTCGCGCTGCTGGCTTTCGCCGGCGCCGCTTTGCCCTCGGCTTCCTATGCCGATAGCGGCACCGTGACGCTCACGATTTACAAGGCGGGGTGGATCATCGGCGGCTCCGGCGGGGGCGGCACGCTGACCTTCCGCGGGCGGAGCTACGCGCTGTCGGCCGGCGGGCTGGACTACGGCCTCGTGTTCGGCGGATCGAAGACTGTGCTGCGCGGCTGGGTCAGCAACATCAACCGGCCGTCGGATGTCGCCGGCGTCTATGGCGCCGCGGGTGCGGGGCTTGCGGTCGGCGGCGGCGCGCGGGCGATCGTGCTGACCAACCAGAACGGCGCGGTGCTGGAGCTGTCCGGCCGGCAGGTGGGACTCATGGCCAACGTGGACCTGAGCGGGCTGGCGATTACGTTGAAGTAGCGCTACGGCGATCGTGTTTATCCTGGAGGAGCGCGAAGCGCGTCTCGAAGGATCAACGGCCCCGCCGGGGCCCGTCGTGCTTCGAGACGGCCGCTGCGCGGCCTCCTCAGCATGACGGGGACGAGTTTCAGCCCATGGCTGATCAAGTCTTTCGGATTCAATTGTCAAACAGCGAATGGACATGAGCAGGCATTCTCGCGGCGCGATCCGCCCGAGCTTTGCGTCGTTTTCGGCCCTCTCCAAAAACAGAGGGCGCAGGGAAAGCCGGGTGCCGATCGCACCCATGGGTTCCGTGCAAAAAAAGCACGGGGCAGGACCACAGGTTCAACCGGATCAATCCGGCTTTCCCCGCGCGATGGTGTTACGGCTTACTTCGCGCTCTCCCCGGTGACCGGGCTTTCTTGCCACCGTCACCCCTGAGAAGCTTGCTTCTCACGAGCTTGACGCCAGCGTCGGGACGTCAGGACCACACGACTTCGCCGTCCGCATTGTACGCGCTCGTCTGGCGCGCGCTATCTGCGTCCACCGCATCTCACCGCAACGTTCGTGACGATCGCGACCCGCCCCTCATTCGGGTGAGACGCGCCGAGCTAAGCCGCTGATTTGGCCGAGAAGTTAAGTGGAATATTTTTCGCAACGGGGCTGGACAGGATTTTGCTGATTTGCCTGGTTGGGCAGATTTCGGCTGTTTAGGGCAGGTTAGCGAAGCTTCCGCCTTTGCTTTTTGAGCGACGGCCGATAGGTCGCTAATCCGCTGTATGCCTATGCACTCGTCATGCCCGGCCTTGTGCCGGGCATCCACGTCTTGCAGCCACGAAGCAAGAAAGACGTGGATGGCCGGGACGAGCCCGGCCATGACGACGGAGGGTCCGTTGCCCGCATGAGCGCAGCGACATGCGGGGAAGCCATCAACCCCGGATGTCGCTTCGCTCATCCGGGCTACCGCTTGCTGATTTGCCCGTCGGGAATTTTCGTATTGCTCGCTATCCTGACCGGGTGATGCAAAAGATTTCATGCTTCTATAGGTTGTGACCAATCCGCCCGCCGCATCACGAGAGTTGCCCATGTTCGACGGACGATTTCCGTGGGAAACTGGATTCGATGCGACTATGAAAAGAGATCAGCCGATCCTGAAGTCTCTTTCATAGCCGTTGGGTGGGGTAGCCGTACCCCGTCTTGCTCGTCGGAATTCGGCGGCTTACGCTGGCGCGATCGGCAACAGCGCCCCACATCCCGAATGGCGTACAGCCCACTGAATTCGGTGTTCCCGATAAATTAGCCGGACGCGGAGGCGGGAGATTGAGATGGATGATCGAACCGTGCGGATGGCGCTGGAGCGCCATTGGGAGGCTTCGGACGCGAGCGATTTCGAGGTCGAGCATGAAATCTACCGCGAGGATGCTGTGCTTGAGTATCCGCAATCGGGCGAGCGCATCCGCGGCCGGCACAACATTCAGGAGAGCCGGTTCGTCCAGCCAAACAAGAAGCGTTTTACGGTCCGGCGAATTATCGGCAGCGGCGATCTCTGGGTCACCGAGTTCGTACTTACCTATGACGGCATACCATCTTACACGGTGAGCATCATGGAATTCCGCGAAGGGCTGGTGGCCCACGAAACGCAATATTTCGCTGATCGGTTTGACCCTGCACCCTCGCGTGCACATCTTGTTGAGCGAGGGGACGACATCACGAACTCGGATCGGCGCCTCGCGGACATTTCAACAGTGCCGCCCATCGGATAGATTGGCTCGATTCGATCTGCATCACATCATCCGGAGACCGCCACAATGAGATTGTCATTCGCCGCCCGCGCGGTGTTGTTCGCGCTGGCGCTGCTCGCCGGACTGTCCGCAGCTCGGGCCGACGAGGGGGCCGTGACACTGGTCATCTTCAAGGCGGGCTGGTTCGTTGGCGGCTCCGCCGGCACTGGCGTCCTGACGTTCCACGGCGAGACCTATGGGCTCTCGGCCGGCGGTCTTGACGGTGGCCTCGTCTTCGGCGGCTCCCAGACCACGTTGCAGGGACGGGTCCGAAATATCCACCGGGCTCAGGACGTCGCCGGCATCTATGGCGCGGCGGGCGCGGGCGTTGCGTTCGGCGCTGGCGTACGCGGCATCGTGCTGACCAACCAGAACGGCGCGATCCTGGAATTAAGCGGCAAGCAACTCGGATTGATGGCGAACTTCGACCTTAGCGGACTTGCGATTACATTGAAGCAGTAATTCGCCCCGTACGAAGGCAGCGCAGGCTTTGTAGGGTGGGTTAGCCCCCCGAGCCCGGCAACGCGCGGCCCGATGACAGGCTCCGCATAACCCACCATTATCAGGTTCGTTCGCCCCAATTGCGCCTCACGCGATCCTGAATAGGATGGGCGGACCGCCAAGCGGCAAGAGGTTCGCCATGTCCCTCAATACCGACAAGATCGACGAAGCAGCGTTGGCGCTGCTATATTTGACTCTGCACGACGGCAACAGGGCCTGGAAAGGATTTGATTGGGAAGCGCTGGGTCGTCTTCACGAAAAGGGCATGATCCACGACCCCGTTGGCAAAGTTAAATCAGTCGTCTTCACGCAAGAAGGGCTGGAACGAGCCAAGGAATTGTTCGAGACGATGTTCAAGAAGTAATGCGGTGATGGGTTCGTTGGGTGGGTTAGCGTAACCCACCATTTTAAGACGAAGCGGAATCGGCGGATACGCTTCCGCCTTCGCTCCTTGAACTACGGTGGACAGGCAGCCAATCCGCCTGCGCGCTATTTGCCGATCTTGATCTTTTCGCCAGTTAGCGGGTTGATGCCAAATGTTGGTGCACCGTCCGCAATGTCCTCGTTCTCATCATCCGGATATTGCGCTGGGGCCGCGCCGCGGGTTGCAACGATGCGCGGGTATCGGACCTTTGCGGTCTTTTCCCCAGTGGCACGCAAAACAACGTGGAAATGCCACTCGTCCCCGTAGTCGAACAGGAATAGCATTTTGTGTCCAACGGCAGGGAAGGCTCGCGATACTTTGACCTTTTTTACGCCGAGCACGCCAGGCCCGGCATCGCCCATATCAGCGAACAGTTCGTACTTGGGAAATTGCTGATATAGCTTCGCAGGCGTCAGCCCGGTGTAAAAGCCGAAGGCGTGATCGAGATCGAAGTCGAACGATCCAACAATCGCCTCGGCGAGTTGGTACAGGGGCTTTGCGGATTCGATTTCGATATCGCGATAGATCGAAGGGCTGCCCTGGAGCGTTGCCCGAAAAATATAAGTGCCGGTTGTGGTCATCTCGAGCCTCCTTGGCGATCGGGCCAGGATCGGACAGAATGACCCAAGCATGAATAACTTTCTTTGAATGTCAAACGTCTTATCCCCGATGATCTCATCGGTGCGGCGTGTACATGCGAGACGTCTCACCTGTTCGCTGCTGGCGGATGATGCTGTGATAATTCGCCGCTGCGCACTCAATTGAGCCGCATGTTGCTGCGATCGTAGCCTCGTACAACTCCTCAACAGGCCGTCCCTGCGAACGCTGGACCCATACGGTGCAGACTCGGCTCCGGGGGCGGGACCTTTTATTTTTGAAGCCAGGGGTGATGGGTCCCTGCGTTCGCAGGGACGACTTGGTGAAGTGCCTCGCAAAATCTCTGACGCGCCGAAGTAAATCATCTCCGCTCCGCGAGCGACGCCACGCCCTCGATCTCGATCAACATCTTCGGATCGGGCAGCGCCTGCACCAAGCAGCGGTCATGCAGCAGAAAGCGGCGGATTACGCTAATCCGCCCTACGTGCTGATGAACGAGGGGTGAGGGGAATGTAGGGTGAGCGGCCGCGTCCGTCGGAGCTCAACGAGCGAAAGCGGAAGCGAAACCCACCATGACGGCCGCGCCATGCAGCGAGATCATCCTGACAACTGCACCATGCGATGGGTTTCGCAAGAGCTCAACCCATCCTACGAGCTGACAAAATAGGTTGTATTATCATATGTAACAACTTGCTCTTTGACTGCGTCGAGTTACGTATGGGAGGCCGTTTCCCGATAGATGCCCGGGCCTTCGCCCGGGCATGACGGCGCCGAGAACGGTGTCCTCACAACACCCGGTTACTCTCCTTCACCTTCTCCGCATCGAGATACACCTGTCCGCCCATCTCCTTGAACTTGGCGCTCATCGTCGCCATGCCGTCTTCGATGGTGCCATTGATCGACATCCCAACTCCCGCCGGATCGTTCAGCGTCGCCGCGTAGTCCCGCACGTCCTGCGTGATCTTCATCGAGCAGAATTTCGGGCCGCACATCGAGCAGAAATGCGCGACCTTGTGGGCGTCCTTGGGCAGGGTTTCGTCGTGATAGCTGCGCGCGGTGTCGGGATCTAAACCGAGGTTGAACTGGTCCTCCCAGCGGAAGTCGAAGCGGGCGCGGCTCAAGGCGTCGTCGCGCAGTTGGGCTGCGGGATGGCCCTTGCCGAGATCAGAGGCATGCGCCGCGATCTTGTAGGTGATGACGCCGACCTTGACGTCGTCGCGGTTGGGCAGGCCGAGATGCTCCTTCGGCGTGACATAACAGAGCATCGCGCAGCCGAACCAGCCGATCATGGCCGCACCGATGCCCGAGGTGATGTGGTCGTAGCCCGGCGCGATGTCGGTGGTCAGAGGCCCAAGCGTATAGAATGGCGCTTCGCCGCACTCCCTAAGCTGCTTGTCCATGTTGATCTTGATTTTATGCAAGGGAACATGTCCGGGGCCTTCGATCATCACCTGGCAGCCCTTCTTCCATGCGATCTGCGTCAGCTCGCCGAGTGTCTCCAACTCGGCGAATTGCGCGCGGTCGTTGGCGTCCGCGATCGAGCCGGGACGCAAGCCGTCACCAAGCGAGAACGACACGTCGTATTTGCGCATCAGGTCGCAGATTTCCTCAAAATGCGTATAGAGGAAGCTTTCCTTGTGATGCGCCAGGCACCACTTCGCCATGATCGAGCCGCCGCGCGAGACGATGCCGGTGACGCGGTTGGCGGTGAGGTGGATGTAGGGCAGCCGCACGCCGGCGTGGATGGTGAAGTAATCGA
>JAQGKC010000179.1 GCA_028290305.1 Bradyrhizobium sp. | reverse complement strand
AGCCGCAACTTCGACTTGAATGGCGAGGCCAGGACGGCAAGAACGAAACAGAACAGCCCGATCATTCCGCCAGCTTAGGCGATTCCATCACGTCATCAACTCGGATAAGGTTTTCGGTACACACAGGCTCCGCCGTCCGAAAGGGAAGCATCCGGCGCTAGCCGATAATCCGGATCCTAAGGTGAACTTTACCGTCGCGGCGCCGAATTCGCCAAGGTCAAGCTTCCAGGAAAATGAGTTGGTGGGTCTCCTCTCCGAGCGCGCAATTTATACGGTGAAAATCACCCAGATACCGACGTCCTCTTGGCTCGAAGAGTGTCGCGGCATTCCGGCAGTTTTGAGCAATATGAGAGAGAGAAGGCGCAGACCGACCAAAATGCGCATTCTTCCAACACGTCGAGTTCGAGGACGCCCGTAGAACTCGACGCCGGTGAACCTATCCCATCTCTCAACGGTTTCGACCTTCTCGTTGTGATAGGCGGCCCCATGGATGTTTGGCAAGAGGACATCTATTCGTGGCTCCAGACCGAAAGGACGCAATCCGACGCCGGGTTGGAGGTGAAGCGACCTATCCCAATAGAATTCCGCGAAGTGGCTCTTTCGCTCGAGATCAAATTTATGAAACTTACCGTTTCTCGTGAACTTTCGATGCGTCGGCGAAGTGGGCAATCTGTAACGGAAGATCTTGTCGTGGTCACGCAACAAGTCATCAATGGGTTGATGTTGGGAAGCATCTACGTGCTGGTTGCCGTAGCGTTTACGCTCACAATTGGAATGTTGAACTTTTTGAACTTCAGCATTCCTGGCCTGTTTATGCTCGGCGGAGTCCTAAGCTACGCATTTCTCAGGGCTGGCTTTCATTGGTCGATTGCCTTCGGGTTGGCGCTACTTGTTTCGGCGGCCTGTTCGCTTCTCATCGAAAGATTCACATATCGTTGGTTGCGGCAGTCCTCTCATCACATTCCCCTCGTCAGTTCGCTGGGTTTCCTTATCCTTCTGGAAAATTCGGCCATCATTGGATTTGGCTCGGAGGCGATGCGCTATCCAAGCCCGCTTACGACCGCGGATCTACACTTTGGTCGGCTGCTCGTAAGCGTTCCTCAGCTGTTGGGGCTCGCCGTAGCGTTGACGTCGGTCGTTGTCATGCACTCGACGCTCAAACGATCAAAGCTGGGGCGCGGGATTCGCAGCATCGCCGAAAACTCGAGAACCGCCGAGATGCTGGGTGTGGATGTCGGCAAGACCGTATCCAGCATCTACATCATCGGAGGATTACTCGCCAGCATCGGAGGAATTCTGTTCGGGCTTAGCTACCTGCAGGTTTCCTGGAATATGGGGCAAGAAGTCGCGGCCAAGGGCCTTTCGGCAATGGTGCTTGGGGGCATGGGGAATGTCTGGGGCGCCGTGGTCGGAGGGTTCATTGTCGGTTTGATCGAGGTGCTGGCGATCGCCTACATTAGCTCCGACGCCGTAAATGCGGTCGTCTACAGCACGTTACTTGCTCTCCTTGTCTGGTGTCCTGGTGGCCTGTTGGGCAATCGCATCAGTATGACTGAAAGAATGTGATGAGCGGATATTCGTCTCAGATTGCGGCCCATCTCCTGATCTCAGTGATCATCGCGTATGCCGCATATTTTCCTCTTGCGACAGGCCAACTCAACCTTGGCATTGCAAGCTATGTGGCGATCGGTGCTTATGCCTCCGCAATTGTGAGCGTGAAGTTTGCGCTGCCTATCTTGTTGTGCATCGTAATTGGCACGGCATGCGGGACCGTCGCTGCATTCTTGGTCGCAGTAACCATCGCGCGCATGGATGGGATTTACTTTAGTCTTGCAACCTTCGCCTTCGCTGAAGTCGTCGCCGCGGTTCTCATCAATTCCGAAGCGGTAGGGGGCGCCAGCGGCTTTGCCGTGCCCGGCTATATCGGGCTCCATTCGATTGCCGCGGCTGCACTCCTGGTGATCGTACTGGTTGCTTATCTGATGTCGACGCGTCTTGGCCTGGTCTTTACGGCTGTCCGCAACGACGAACGCGCAGCCGCCATATTCGGTATTGGCGTGCCATCCGTGAAAATCCTTTCCCTTGTGCTCGGAGGAGCCTTCGCGGGTCTCGCTGGAAGCCTTTACGGGCACCATTACAGTTACATCGAGGCGCAGAATTTCAACTTCTTCTTGAGCAGCAATGCGGTGCTGTTCGTGCTGCTCGGCGGCGCCCAAACATGGTGGGGCCCGTTGCTCGGCGCCAGCGCCATTACCCTTCTTCCGGAGCTTATGCGCGCGGGCGGCGAGTGGCGTGATATCGGCTTTGGCGCGACGATGGTCATCCTGATGGTCTGCCGGCCAGAGGGCCTGCTGACGCGGAGTGTCATCCGAAGACTGCGTCTGAGTGCGGTCCGATGACAATCATCCGTTCCAGCCGCACGTCGAACATCGCCGCAGAAGTGGTTTCGCCAGCCGGCGGCGATCGGTGCACCCGGCAGCAAGCTCGTGCATTTGCGGCAGTGTTTCGAGAGTGACAGCAGAAACAGTTTTTTCAACAGACCAGAGGTGGCTTGAATGAGTACGTATCTCCGCACGTTAGCCGTGTTTGCCTGCATGTTGGCGAACTCAAACGGCACGTTGGCCCAAGAGCTCGTTCTGGGCTACAGCGGCTCCTCTACAGGGCCTTTCGCGACGCTGGCCAAGCATAATAACGTAGCTATTGAAGTAGCGCTGGAAGAGATCAACGCAGCCGGCGGCGTAAACGGTAAGAAGCTCGCTCTCCATTCGTTCGATACCGGCGGAAAGCCGGACCAGGCCGTAGTCGCCGTGCAGCAGTTTGCCCAGGATCTTTCGGCGCTGGCCGTAGTCGGCCCGCTCAGCACCAGCGAATGCCGCGCGGCGTTTCCCGTAGGTGAGCGGTTGGGCATTTCGCAGATGTCGATGGGATCATCGGCACCAAAAGTGGCCGCCCCATTTAGCTATGCTTTTAGAAATACCGTTGAAGAGAACTACACGTGGGAACGTATCTTCCGAACGATCGACCGCAAGGGTTATGCGCATTCGTCCGCTGCGATCGCGTATGCAACCGACGACAGTGTTTCTCAGGCCGTTGGAACCGGCGTTTTGCCGGCGCGCCTCACCGCTGCCAACGTACCGCAGACCGACACGGTGACATTTCGGGTTAGCTCGTTCGATTTGTCCGCCCAGGTCTCCCAATTGACGCAAAAGCCAAGCGATTTGATCGGTGTTGGCGCTCCGTCCGACGTGCTGCTGCGATTCCTTACCGAACTCCGGCGCCAGGGCCACAAAGGGCGGATCCTCGGCAGCTCGAGTATCGCCGATGCCGATCTCCCCGAACGGATGGGGCCGAATGGCGAAGGAACGCTGATCGGCGCTACATTTTACAGCGGCATCGAGGATGCCCGGGTCCAATCGTTCGTCGAGCGGTTCAAGGCAAAACTGAAGGGCAGCGGAGAAACCGGGATCGAGCCAAGTCAGTTTGATGCCGCCAGCTACGATATCGTCTTCATGTATGCCGAGGCGATGAAGCGGGCAAAAGTCACGGGTGACAAGACCAAGCTTGCTGAGGAGCGCACGGCAATTCGCGATGAGTTGCGAAAAATGAAAGACTTTCCCGCGATCGTTGGCAATTTGAGCATGGGGCCAGAAGGCGATGTCATCAAGACAATCTACATACTGGAAGCAAAAGCCAACAAATGGGTGGTGGTCGACAAGCACCCCCCCGATTAGCGCAGTCTAAATAATTCCGGGTGGTTGTTATCCGGCTGCCACGCAGGTGCCTGGGTCAGCGGTGCGAACCTTGAAATCGCGGAGTCGTCCCTCGTTGCCTTTCATCCGGATCGCAACGACGACATCAATGTGGCGATCGTTTCTCTGTTTCCGAACTGCGCGATCGCGCAGATCAGCAACAATGGCTCGATCTATTCGCGGTTCGTTGTTCCTGCTACGGGAAGCCCCGGGAAAAACATTTTCGGCGGCCCTCATCTATTGTGATAGCCGCGCGACGCTCGAAGACGATTGAAGGCGCTCCGCGTTGCGAGCAACTATAATATCCACAGCGATCGTCACGTCACTGGGCTGCCGCGTATCGTCGCGCCGTTCGCCGTTTATCAAACCGAACAGGAAGGCGAAGCCTTGAAAATTAGCGAGAAGACGGTTCTCGTGGACAGCTTTGCCGCGCTGAGTTTATTGGCCACGCCGCTCTTGGCAAGAAGCGGTACCATAGAAATGTCCAGAGCGGTGCTTTTGGAAACCACGGAAACTGGCTTGATGATGCACCGTCGCCTCGGCATCGCGTTGGGTACGATGGGCGAGGACGCTGCAGTGGCGCGATTGAGCTCTAAACTTGTATCTCGAAAAACTTGTATCTCGAAATCCAATGGAGAGTATGAAGATAATGGAGAGTATGAAGATAATGGAGAGTATAGTGTCGCAGCCAGCACACACAGCTGGTGTAATGCCTGACGCGCCGCCCACCATCAGGGTTGGTGCGGCCGGCAAGGTGGGCGCCTGCACCGGTGCGCAATATCTGCAGAGCCTGAATGACGGCCGAGAGGTCTGGATAAATGGTCAACGCGTCAAGGATGTGGCGAACCATCCGGCCTTTAGAAATTCCGCGCGGATGATCGCCCGGCTGTACGACTCACTTCATGATCCGAAAAAAGCCGAACTGTTGACTATTCCAATCGATAACGGGAGCGGTATGCGTACGCATCGCTTCTTTCAGGCACCGCGGTCAATCCCGGAGCAGGTAGCCGCTCGGGATGCGATCGTCGAATGGGCCCGCATGACTTACGGTTGGATGGGCCGAACCCCGGATTACAAGGCGGCCTGGTTCGGCACCCTTGGTCTCCATAAGAATGTCTATCAGGATTACCAGGCCAATGCCGACCGCTGGTACGACATCGTACGCGAGCGCGTTCCTTATTTCGGCCATGCAATTGTCCATCCGCCGGTTGATCGGCAGCTTCCCAACGAGCAGTCGGATGTCTTCGTGCGGGTCGACGAGGAAACTGACGGCGGAATCGTGGTGAGCGGCGCCAAGGTCGTGGCGACAGGAGCCCCGCTGACCCAATATATTTACGTCGGTTTCTACGGCAACGTGATCCACAAAGAGAAACGCTTCTCCCCTGTTTTCATTGTGCCGCCAAATGCGCCCGGGGTGAAATTGATCTGCCGCTCTTCCTATGAGTTCAATTCCGGTGTGACAGGGCGTCCGTTTGATGCGCCGCTCTCCGGTCGGTTCGACGAGAATGATACAATCCTCATCCTCGACAAGGTTTTCGTTCCTTGGGAAGACGTTCTGATGTACGGGGTCGAAAATTCGAACCGGTTCGCTGCGCAAGTGGGGCACGACGGGCGCAATCTCATGCACGGGTGCGCGCGCCTCGCGGTAAAGATGGATTTTTTCTGTGGCATGCTGCTGAAGGCGGTGGAAATCACGGGTACCAAGGACTTTCGTGGTGTCCAGGCAAGCGTTGGGGAGGCAATCGCGTTACGGCACTTGATATGGAGTTTGTCCGACGCAATGGTTCACTCCGGCGAGCGATGGTGTGGGCAATATTTCAAACCGAACTATGAAGCCTGCCTGGCCTACCGAAATCTCGCGGCCGACGCCTATTCCCGGATGAGAAATCTGATCAGCAAGACGGTCGCATCCGGCCTGATCTATCTTCCCTCCAGTGGAGCGGATTTTGAACAGCCGGAATTAAAGCCCTATCTTGACAAATATGTCCGCGGCTCGAATGGAATCGAAGCTATTGATCGCGTAAAGTTGCTCAAGCTTCTCTGGGATTCCGTCGGATCTGAATTTGCATCCCGCCACGAGCTATACGAGATCAATTATGCGGGGAACTACGAGCAGGGTCAGCTCGACGCGTTCAAGGATGCCCATGACTCGGGGCTTTCTTCTCGAATGAAGTCGTTCGTCGAACAATGCATGGACGAATACGACCACAAAGGTTGGACGGTACCGGACCTTGTGAATCCGAGCGATATCAATCTGTTTTGGCCGAAAGGCCGCGACTAAGATCGTAAGAGCTGCCCATCTGCCGGACGCGCGTTGGTTTCACGAGGTATCCGGCAGTTCGGTGTCCGCGCGGATCACAGCCCCTCCGATAGTCGCTAGTGGCCATCGATCTCGGATGAGCGTCTGGGATGCTGCGTGCAACATGGATCATTTGATGAATGCCATTCCGGAGAGAGTTACAGCAACATGTCCGCGCGACTGCTAAGACGCTTGCGGTCTACGTCACCGGGTGGATTAAACGAAGGCAAAGCGGGGTCATTGGCACAATAAGGCCGACTCTGAAGAGACCGTCCAAAGTCTCTAGGAGCAGTTTCGGAGCAGTCATTGGAATGCAGGACGCGTAAAGCTGAAATCGACTCAAGCTTTAACGGGCAGGTTGTTAAATTGCAGGCTGGAAGCGGATCGAGGCGCAACCATCGGCAGGTCGCGCAGAAAATTCGTTTCGGTTGAGGCGATGTTGAAGGTAGCCGTTCAGGACAATGAGTTCATTGGTGCGAAATAGGATCGGCGCGCATATCGATGCAACTGCCTCCCGGAGTATAGCAATCTTGGTTGGCATGCCGCTTGCTAATAGACTGAAGGATCGCACGAGGTTGGATTTGAGTGTAGCCACGGCTGGGGAGCAAGAAAGGGGCGGGATTGCGGTCAGGCAGGGCGGTGGTCCTTGCTTCTTTGCCGGAGTTGGTTGCCGCGAGGGGAAACTGCGGGTGAGGAGACAGCGCTCATGATTCCCGTGCTGTTCGTGCACGGTGTCACGCTAACTTTCGGCGGCCTCGCTGTGGTGGAAAGCCTTGATATCGCGGTCAAGAAGGGATCGCGGTGCGGCCTGATTGGCCCGAACGGCGCTGGAAAGACCACCGTCTTCAATCTGCTGAGCGGCGTCTATCAACCGACCGCCGGAGAGATACTCCTCGATAACGAGCGCATTAACGAAGTCCCGATTGACCGGCGGGTCAAACTTGGCATCGGACGGACTTTCCAAAATTTACGATTGATGAAGCACCTGACAGTTCTCGAAAACGTCTTGCTCGGCCAGCATCATCACGTGGGAAAACTGCACCGCAACTTCATTCCTCTCCAGTGGCGTGCGAATCGCCGTTATTTGGAGGAAGCACGGCAGGCAATCGAAAGCGTTGGATTGCGGGATGATATGAACCAACTCGCCGATGGACTGCCTTATGGCGTTCAAAAGCGCATTGAGATCGCGCGTGCCCTCGTTACACGGCCAAGACTACTCTTGCTGGACGAACCCGCAGCCGGCCTGAATACTGTCGAACGTGCGGAACTCGTGTCGGTACTTGTCAAGTCCCTCCCTCAGGAGATGAGCGTTCTCATTGTCGAACACGACATTGAGTTTGTTGGTTCCCTTTGTGATCACGTTGTGGCGTTGAATTTTGGCCGAAAGATTGCTGAAGGAAGGCCCAACGACGTCTTCAAACATCCAGCGGTTGTCGAAGCCTATCTAGGTAAGGACGACGTTATTGACGTTTCTTCCGGCTCCGTCGTCGACGTTGAGGTCGCCTATTCCGCTAGCGCTGGGAACGACGATGCTGCTTGAAGTCAACAGCCTCAACGTCTCCTACGGCAGAGTCGTTGCTGTAACCGACGTCAACATCCAGGTTACTGAGGGACAGATCGTCACAATACTCGGGGCCAATGGCGCTGGAAAAACGTCAGTCCTCAATTCGATTATGGGTGTTACGCCCTCTCTGGGTAAAATAGTCTTTAATGGAGAGGCCATCACCAAATGGCCGTCTGCTCGGCGGGTCGCTGCCGGCATGGCGCTGGTTCCCGAAGGTCGGCGAATTTTGTTGTCGCTTTCCGTCGACGAAAATCTGCTGATGGGCGCGTATCAACGCAAGGATCGCGCGATCATCGCTGACCTCGACAAAATTTATGATCTGTTCCCAAACCTTGCACGTAGGCGACGTAAGCTTGGTTCAGTGCTCTCGGGTGGCGAACAGCAAATGCTGGCGATCGGCCGTGCGCTGATGGCGCGCCCCCGGCTTCTTTTGATGGATGAGCCTTCGCTCGGACTAAGTCCGCTTTTCGTGCGAGAGATATTTGGACTTATCCGAACCCTCAACGGCTCGGGCCTGTCAATCCTCTTGGTGGAACAGAACACAAGGCTGGCCCTGCAGACGGCGCATCATGGGTACGTGTTGAAGCTGGGGCGCTTGCTGCTGGATGGCGATACCGCGGTCTTATCCAGATCCGGCGAACTCGCAAAAGCTTATTTGGGTGGAGAAGTGGCACCCGAACTCGTCCGTTCCATTTAGCGTGTTTGGCGCAACAGGCTGTGATCAAGCGAGGTCGACGAACCGGTCTATCGCCCGCAGCACATGGCTTCACTCCAGGTAGTTGCCTGAGTGAATCAGCGCTTCCAACCGTTCACAAGCCGGAGTTCTTCAACATCGGGTAATGGACAGCAGATCTTCTTCGGAGACCGATAGGATCGGCTCCGTCGTTACAAGAGGGAGACCGACCATGGAGTATTTTGCTGGACTGGACGTTTCGATGGAAGAGAGGCGCCAGCGATGGACCCATAGGTCGAACACATAGTGCAGGTAGACGTTCGCCAGGATTGGTGAGATCACCGCGCCTTGCGGAGCGCCACAACCGGCACATCTGGTGCTCTACCATCGACGATCTGTCGCGCCACCACCAGCGCCCGTTCCAGCCCCTTGGGGATTTCGACGCCAAACTCGGCCAGTAAACCGCGGATCATGTTGATCAGCTGGGTGCGTTGCTTGACCAGCAGATCGCGCGTCCGGTGCATCGACAGTGCCGCCTGCTGCTCGGGCGATTTCACGGGCACGAACCGCATTGTCGGCCGCGTCACCGCTTCGCAAATCGCTTCCGCATCGGCGGCATCGGTCTTCCCACGCTTCACATACGGCTTGACGTAAGCCGGGTGGCATCAGGCGCACCTCATGGCCGAGCTTTATCAGTTCGCGCGCCCAGTGGTGCGACGTGCCGCACGCCTCGATGCCAACCACGCAAGTAGGTAACCTCGCGAAAAATGGCAGCATCTGCGACCGCCGAAGCGACTTGCGAACAACAACCTGGCCGCTCGCATCAACGCCGTGGACCTGAAAAATGCTCTTGGCCAAGTCGAGGCCGATCGTGGTAATCTGCATGACGGATGGCTCCATTTTGCTCGTGAACGCCTGACAGCCTTTACACCTTGGCACCTAGATGCCGTGAGCGGGAGCCATCCACCTCATCTTACGACGCGATAGTGTTGCAAAACTCAGGTCTGTCTTGAGGCGGAGCTTGGCTTTTGAGCTATGGCGGTTGTGTGTACCGAAAACTTAAACACGGGCGTAGTGGTGATGAAGTCCACCCAGGATGGTGCGTGAACTGATCACACCGGTTCGCCGAACCGGGCGAGAAACCGGCGCATCTTTGTCCAATGACCGATGCGTTCTGATGTTGTTGTAATAGCGTGCATACGATTGCAGAATCTGGCGCAGATGCACCTCGCCCAAGACAATGACGAAGGCATAGAGCAGGTCGAAACCGATAGTTGGAACAACGAACAGGTC
>JAQGKC010000124.1 GCA_028290305.1 Bradyrhizobium sp. | reverse complement strand
CTGCAGGCGAAGCACTCGGGGATATTTTCGATGAAGGTTTCAGGACCGCGCTTGTTCGCCAGGCCGCCGGCTATTCGGTCAGGTTTGGCCGTCACACTTTTTTTGTCGGGCGTCGTGGGCGCTACTGGCGTTCTTGCCGACGACGATGGCGTTGAGTTCAAACCGGGAAATTTGCTGGTCAGCCGCTCCGTGTACGACAATAATCCGGCCAATGTCATCGCGGGGACGACGTTGCTGCCGCCCAATTGCGTCGCTCCCAATTGCGTGACCGCGACGGCCAACGGCTCCTATCCGAATATCTGGAACAATGAAGCCGCAGACCCCAGTTTCGGCATCACCTCGAAGATCGTGCTGGATCAGCTCAAGCCTTCCGGCGAACTTGTCAATTCGCTCGAGGTGCCCAACAGCTCCGACCGCGGGATTTCGCCGACCAAGGATCAGATAGTCACCAGCTTTCCGTCAAAATCGGAGATCGCGCTCAATCTGTCGACCGACGGCCGGGTGGTGACGTTTATGGGATACCTTGCGCCCGTCGATGCGATCGATGTCTCGAATTCCAACACGCCGGCGGTGGTCGATCCCACCAATCCCGTCCCCGGGAGTTTTCCCCGCGTGGTCGCGGCGGTCGACGAGCACGGCCGGTTTAGCTTCACAAAAACCAATGCTTACAGCGGCAACAACGGCCGCGCTGCGATCCTGAACAACAAGAACAGCGCGAATTTCATCTACACGGTCGGCAATGCCGGCAACGGCGGAAATCCTCAGCCGAACGGAATCATTGTCGGCGCGGGGACGCAAATCCTGACCGCGGAACGCAAGCCACTCGTCGCACAGGACCCCGGCCTGCCGACGCCGGTCGGCAGCTTCAGCATCACTCAACTGGGACTGAAGGCGGACAAGGTCGGCAAAGACACCAACTTCCGGGGTCTCACGATCTTCAACAACGTTGTCTACACAACCAAGGGCAGCGGTAGCAACGGCATCAACACGGTTTACTTTATCGATACGACAGGGTTCGATTCCACTGGCAAGCCGCGGGCTTGCCCGAACGGCGTCGGAGTGCCGGGGGCAAACGCCAGCCTGCCTTCCGCGCCGATTTATTACGACGCCACGCAACTGCAGACGAACGGTGTTGTCCCCTACAACATGTGCGTCCTGAAGGGTTTGCCGACGACGCTGGCAAAAACATCGACATCGTTCCCATTCGGAGTCTGGTTCGCTGACGCCAAGACGCTCTATGTCTCCGACGAAGGCGACGGCACCACCACTTTTGATCCGGTATCGGGCAAGTACACGGCCGCTGCTTTGCAGACCGGTGCGGGACTGCAGAAGTGGGTATTCGACAGCACCCTCGGTTCGTGGAAACTGGCCTATGTGCTGCAGGCTGGGCTGAACCTCGGCGAGCCATATACGGTGAAGGGTTATCCTACCGGCAAAAATTCCAAGACCGGTCTTCCGTGGTCACCCGCCAGTGACGGCCTTAGGAACATCATGGGTCGCGTCAATCGCAATGGTACCGCGACGATCTGGGCGATCACCTCAACCGTCAGCGGAAACGGCGACCAGGGGGCCGATCCAAACCAGCTGGTCATGATCACCGATAACCTGGCCGCAACCAGCCTTCCCACAGGCGAAAAGTTCACGGCGATTCAAACGGCCCGCTTTGGCGAAGTCCTCCGTGGCGTTTCGTTTACGCCAGGAACGGATAGCGATCGAATCGCCGACGATCACGATGACGATCACGATCATGATTTCGATCATGACCACGATCACGAGCGGCACGCGGACGCTGACGACCGTCGATAAGCGGCCGCCCATACGGTAACTGGTCAGCCGGCGCCACACAGCGCCGGCTGACTTTTGAGATCGATCGTTGCAGCCATTCGCACGACCACTTGGCGTGCAATCACGTCGGGCGTGGTCGCGGCAGAATTATCCTCCGCCAGCGCCGTTCAAATTGCAAAATTCTTCCTATCCGCCCTGATGGCGTTGCCTTTCTGGCTCCCCATCTATCCCCAAGTGACAACCGACACGGATTGGGGCGATGGCAAAACGTCAACTTAGGCTTGGCGCGTTTATGCGGCCGGTCAGCATTCACACCGGTGCGTGGCGCTATCCCGGCGCCTGGCCGGACGCCAATTTCAATTTCTCCCATATCAAGCGCCTGATCCAGAAGCTCGAGGCGGGAAAATTCGACGCCTTCTTCATGGCCGACCATCTGGCCGTGTTGAACATGCCGATCAACGCCTTGAAGCGCAGCCACACCGTCACTTCATTTGAACCGTTCACGCTGCTGTCGGCGCTGGCGGGCGCCACCGAACATATCGGACTGATCGCCACCGGTTCGACCACTTTTGATGAGCCCTATCACGTCGCCCGCCGTTTTGCCTCGCTCGACCATATCAGCGGCGGCCGCGCGGGTTGGAACATCGTCACCACGTCCAATCCGGACGCGGCGCTGAATTTCGGACTTGAGGATCACATGGAGCACGCCGAGCGCTACAAGCGCGCGCGAGAGTTCTACGACGTGGTCACCGGCTTGTGGGACTCCTTCGCCGACGACGCCTTCGTGCGCGACGTCGAATCGGGTCTCTATTTCGATCCCGCCAAAATGCATGTGCTGAACCACAAGGGAAAATATCTCAGCGTGCGCGGGCCCCTCAACATCGCCCGCCCCGTACAAGGCTGGCCCGTGATCGTCCAGGCCGGCGCGTCGGATGACGGCAGGCAGCTCGCCGCCGAGACCGCGGAAGCCGTGTTCACCGGCGGCGGCAGCCTTGCCGACGGGCAAAAGCTCTACGCCGATATCAAGGGCCGCATGGACAAGCTCGGCCGCGACCGCGACCACCTGAAGATCCTGCCCGGCGCCTTTGTCGTGGTCGGCGACAGCGTCGAGGAAGCCAAAGAGAAGCGCGCCCTGCTGGACAGCATGGTGCATTACGACAGCGCCATCGCCTCGCTCTCGGTGATCCTGGGGACGGACGCGTCCGGCTTCGATCCCGATGGGCAATTGCCGCCGACTCCCGAGACCAATGCCTCAAAGAGCGGCCGTCAGCGGCTGGTCGAGCTTGCCGCGCGCGACAAGCTCACCGTCCGCCAGCTCGCGCAGCGCGTGGGCGGCTATGGCGGGCTCTCGTTCGTCGGGACGCCCGGCGTCATTGCCGATCAGATGGAGGAATGGCTGACCGGTGAGGGCTCCGACGGATTCAACATCATGTTCCCGTTCCTGCCCGCAGGCCTCGACGACTTCGTCGACAAGGTGGTGCCGGAACTGCAGCGACGCGGGATCTTCCGGCGCGAATATGAGGGCCGGACGTTGCGGGAAAATCTGGGTCTGCCGAGGCCGAAAAACCGCTTCTTTGAGGGTTAATCGCTGGAATCGACGCAGGTTTTGGCCCCGGAAACCTTGACTTTCGGAGGATCGAAGCTAGGTTGCGCGGCAAATGCGGGCCTGATGGGCCGGCTCTCGATTCCCAGACATAAAGGTTCTGAACATGGCCAAAGCGGTCACCATCAAGGTCAAGCTCGTTTCCTCGGCGGATACCGGCTTCTATTACGTCGCCAAGAAGAATTCGCGCACCATGACCGACAAGCTAGTCAAGAAGAAGTACGACCCGGTCGCGCGCAAGCACGTCGAATTCCGCGAGTCCAAGATCAAGTAAGGTCTCGGCACGTTGTGACGATTTGAACGGGGCCTTTCGGCTCCGTTTTTATTTTGTCTGAGCGCGCGACAGCCTATCTCGCGGCCACCAAAGGCGGCTCGCTCGGCCGCACCAGCGCAAACGCGACCTGGATAATTCCCGCGGCGAGACCCACCGCGACGCCGATCCGCCACGCCATGTTGTAGGAGCCGAGCGCGTCGTAGATCAGCCCTCCTCCGTAAGCGCCGAGGAAACTGCCGAGTTGATGGCTCATGAAGGCAAGCCCCTGGATCATCGCCTGCCATTTTAGCCCGAACATCTCGGCGACCGCGCCCGCCACCAGCGGCCCCACGCCGAGCCAGAGGAATCCCATCATCGCGCCGAACAACAATGTCGTTGCCGGCGATGGCGGCAGCATGAAGTACCAGGCCAGCACCAGCGATCGCGAGATGTAGATCGCGCCGAGCAGCGCCAGCTTGTTCCATCGCCCGCCGGCCCAGCCGAAGAACAGGCTGCCCAACACATTGAAGCCGCCGATGACGCCCAGCGTTTGCGCGCTCAGCATCGGATCCATGCCGCAGATCGCGAGATAGGACGGCAGATGCGTGGTGATGAAGACGAGCTGCATCCCGCACACGAAGTAGGCGCATGTCATCACGACGAACGAAGCATTGCCGAACGCGGTCTTCACCGCCACCCCGGCCGAGGTATTGCCGATATCATCGGACGCGGGAGCCGGCAGCGGAATCTTGTCGACCTTGCCGGCGAACCACGCCGCCGGAAGCAGCGCCAGCGACAGCACCACGAAGCCAACGAGGCCCGTTCTCCAGCCGTAACCTTCATTCAGGACTTGCCCGATCGGCGCCGACAACAATGCACCAAGCGATCCTGCCGCCGAGACGATCCCCAGCACCGTGCTCCGAACCGTCGCAGGAACCGCACGCGCCGCCACCGACATGGCGATGGCCGCCGCCGTGCAGGCCAGCGACATCCCGATCAGCACGCCCGCGCCGATCATGACGCTGAGAAAGCCTTGCGCACCCGCCATCAGCGAAAGCCCCGCGATGTACAGGACCGCGCCGGCCATCATGATCGATCGAAAGCCGTAGCGTGCCGTGAATGCACCGGCGAGCGGCTGCAGGAATCCCCAGGCGAGGATCTGCACGGCGATCGCGAGCGTGAAATCGGATACCGATATCGACACGTCATGGGTCAGCGGCTGCAGAAAGATGCCGAGGCTCTGGCGCAGGCCCATGCTGAGGCTGAGCATTAGCGAAACGCCGATCAGGATGGGAAGCGTGGGACGGAGGATTTGCAGCAGGGGCATGGTTTTTATTCTCCCTTTCGATCACGGTTTCGAAAACCGCAACCCGCCGTCGCATCGGGCTTGATTACACCGATCTGTGTAATTAAGCTATGCGGCAGAGCTGCTGTCAAGGGCAGAACAACACAGGTCTGTGTAAAGATGTCCTCGTCCGAAAAACCCGCCATGAAGGAGCGGATTCTCGAAACCGCCGATCGGCTGTTCTATCTGCAGGGCATCCGCGCCGTGGGTGTCGATACCATCGCCGCCGAGATCGGCATCAGCAAGCGCACGCTCTACAACCACTTTCCGTCCAAAGACGAATTGATATCGGCGTATCTGATGCGCCGCTTCGTGCAGCCTCGGGCCTCCGACAAGTCGCCGGTCGAACAGATTCTCGGCACCTTCGATTCGCTGGAACGGCGTTTCGCCAGCAAGGACTTTCGCGGCTGCCCCTTCGTCAACGCGGTCGCCGAACTCGGCGCCAAAGATCGAGCGGTGAAGAAGATCGCGATCGCGTTCAAGGAGAGCCGCCGCGTCTGGTTTCGCGATCTGCTGATGCAGCTTGGCGTCGCTGACGCAGACGGCCTTGCGACACAACTCACTTTGCTTGTCGATGGCTCGATCGCGCAGGATCTGGTGCGCAACGATCCGTCGATGGCGCGCGCCGCGAAAGAAGCCGCGCGGGTGCTATTGGTGAATGCGGGGATCGGAAACGCCGGTTCGGATATCACGCAAACACCGACAGTCCGTCATACCGGCTGAATTCGAATCCAGGCAGCGACGCCACACGCCTGACTGTACGCGGGAATATCCGCTCCACCAAAGCGCGATCATACCATGGTCTGAACACAACACAGCCATGCGCGTGGCAGCGTACGATTGTCGGCTTTCAGACATCGATCAGCCAGGGACCGCAACCGAAACTTTGGATTTATCGCGTTATGACGACCACGGTTTTGCAGGCCAAATCATTTGCTTTACTCAAATCGAACAGTGGAAAACCGATGAACGACGAACAGTCAATCCGATTCGTGCGCGGCGCTTGCTTCGCGAGCGGTCAGATCCGGCGTCCGCTCGCGCGATTGCTCCGACGGCTGCCAGTTTCAAGCGGCCGCGGCCACCACGCGATTGCGGCCGTCATGTTTGGCGCGGTAGAGCGCGGTGTCGGCGCGCTTGAGCACGTCGGCGACGGCCTCGCCCTTGATTTCCAGCGTCGACAGCCCGATCGAGATCGTGACCTCGATGCGTTTTGCACCTTTGTTGACCGCGAAGGGCTCGCCCGCGATCGAACGGCGCAGCCGTTCGGCTACCATGCCCGCGACATGCAAGTCGGTTTCGGGCATCACAATGACAAATTCCTCGCCGCCATACCGGCACGCGAGATCGATGCCGCGGATCGACTTGCGGACCCGGACGGCGAATTCGCGCAACACGTCGTCGCCGGCATCGTGGCCGTAATTGTCGTTGATCGATTTGAAAAAATCGATATCGAGCATCATCAGCGCCAGCGGCTTGCCGCGGCTTGAGGCCTGCTCGGCCAGCGTGCCCAGATGGCTCTCCATGTAGCGGCGGTTATGCAGGCCGGTCAGCGCGTCGGTGATCGCCATCTCGATGGAATTCTGCACGTTGTCGCGCAGATCGTCGGTATAGCGCCGCTTGCGAATCTGGGTGCGCGCGCGGGCCAACAGCTCGTTCTTGTCGACCGGGCGCAGCAGATAATCGTTGACGCCGATCTCCAGCCCGCGCAGCAGCCGCGCATTGTTGTCGGCGTCGGCAATGGCGAGAATAGGCACCTGCCGGGTCCGCTCCAGCGACCGCGCCTGGCTGCACAGCCGCAAGCCATCGAAGTTCTCCAGGCCGAGCGAGACGATCAGAAGATCGTAATTGCCTTCGGCAGCATGAAACAGCGCTTCCGCCGGATTGATTTCGACGTCGACGGTGTGCTCGGTGCTCAGCACCGGCGCCAGCCGCTCGTAGGACGACGGCCGGTCGTCGACCAAAAGGATACGGCCGCCCTTCCCGGTGTCGGCCACCGCGCTGCGCTCCGGCGCCTGCACGCCGATCTCGAGCGACGTGATGGCGCGCATGCGCAACTCATCCGTCATCATCTTCAGCCGTGTCAGCGAACGCACCCGCGCAATCAGCACGATGTCGGACACCGGCTTGGTCAGGAAGTCGTCGGCGCCGGCCTCAAGGCCACGCACGCGATCGGACGGGCTGTCCAGCGCCGTTACCATCACCACCGGGATGAAATGCGTGGCCGGATTCGACTTCAGCCGGCGGCAAACCTCAAAGCCGTCGATATCAGGCATCATCACGTCCAGCAGGATGATGTCGCATTCGGCGCGCGCGCAGACCTCGAGCGCCTCCGTGCCGTTGGATGCCGTCAGGACATCGAAATACTCGGCCGACAGCCGCGCTTCCAAAAGCTTGACGTTGGCGGGGACGTCGTCGACGACCAGGATACGTGCGGACATCGAAACACTCCCTACCCGATAAACCGTCGAACGGTTTCGATAAACTTGCCGACCGAGATCGGCTTGGACAGATAAGCCTCGCAGCCGCCCTCGCGGATGCGTTCCTCGTCACCCTTCATCGCGAAGGCCGTGACCGCGACTACCGGAATCGCACGCAATTCCGGATCGTCCTTGATCCACTTGGTCACTTCGAGGCCGGACACCTGGGGAAGCTGAATATCCATCAGAACGAGATCGGGACGAAGCTTGCGGACGAGATCAAGCGCCTCGAAACCGTTGCTGGTACCGGATGTCTGATAGCCATGCGCCTCCAGCAGATCGCGAAAGAGCTTCATATTGAGCTCGTTGTCCTCCACGATCAGGACGGTTTTTGCCATCCCGCCCCTCCAATCCCCGACAGGCAGGCCCGGCAGGCGGCGCATCAGCGTCGCGCCGGGCGTGTCAAAGTGAATTCAAACTAGCGCCAGATTCGCTCTAACCCGTTAAGCTGGAGGGCCATGTTTATGCGAAGTGGTTTCCACTTGCTTGAACACGTTCCGCAGACTCGGGCATGATGGCTGCAAAATAGAGACCATAAGTTACGGAAAGGCAAATACATCCGTTGAAAAAGCCTGTTCACAACCCCCGGGAAGTAGCTGAAATCGTTGCAGTTCAGGCACTTTCCTTCGTCGCTGGCGACCCCGAGCGCCTGGGTGCGTTCCTGGCCGAGAGCGGGATCGGCCCGGAGACGCTGCGCTCGGCCGCCGCCGACCCGCGCTTTCTGGCCAGCGTGCTCGATTTCGTGATGCGGGATGACGCAACCGTGAAGGCATTCGCGGCCGCCTCGCAACTTCACCCCACCAATATCGCCGCCGCTCACCAGGCGCTGAACGATCCGCAATGGGAGCGCGATGTGCCGTGAGATCAGCCGCGCCAGAGCTCGCCGGGCCGACCTGCTTTTGCCGGGATTGCCTTGGCGATCTCGACATCACGGCCCGGCGGTGTGGTGAATGCGGCTCGCCTCGCCTTGTTCGTCACCACGCGTTGCCTTCGCTTACCCTTGCCCACATCGATTGCGACGCGTTCTACGCGACGGTAGAGAAGCGCGATAACCCCGAACTCGCCGACAAGCCCGTCATCATCGGCGGCGGCAAGCGCGGCGTGGTGTCCGCGGCGTGCTACATTTCCCGGACCTTCGGCGTGCGCTCGGCCATGCCGATGTTCAAGGCGCTGGCGCTGTGCCCATCCGCGATCGTGATCCGGCCCGACATGGCGAAATATGTCAGGGTCGGCCGCGAGGTGCGCCATGCCATGCAGGCACTGACGCCGCTGGTCGAGCCGCTTTCGATCGACGAGGCGTTTTTGGATCTTGCCGGCACCCAACGCGTCCACGGCATGATCCCCGCGAAAGTGCTGGCGCGCTTCGCCCAGGAGGTCGAACGCGGCATCGGCATCACGGTTTCCGTCGGACTGTCCTGCAACAAATTCCTGGCCAAGATCGCCTCCGACATGGACAAGCCGCGCGGCTTTGCAGCGCTCGATCAGGCCGAGGCCCGGGCGATGCTGGCGGACAAGCCGGTCGGGTTCATTTTCGGCGTGGGACCTGCGACCCAGGAACGGCTGTCGCAGCGCGGCTTTCGCACCATCGCCGATCTGCAGCGCGCCGACGAAATCGAGCTGATGAAGCAATTCGCCACGGAAGGCCGCAGGTTGTGGCGGCTGGCCCGCGGCATCGACGATCGCGGCGTGGTACCCGGTCGCGGCGCCAAGACCATTTCCAGCGAAACCACGTTCGAAACCGACATCCGCGATTTTGCCACGCTTGAAAAAACCCTGTGGCGGCTGTCGGAAAAAGTGTCGTCGCGCCTCAAGAATAGCGAACTTTCGGGACTGACCATCACGCTGAAATTGAAGACCGCCGATTTCAGGCAGCGCACCCGCTCGCAATCGATTCACGCGCCAACCCAGCTCGCGGCGAAAATCTTCGCAATCTCCCGCGAGATGTTGGCGAAGGAAATCGACGGCACCGCCTTCCGGCTGATGGGCACCGGCGTCAGCGCGCTGCGGGCGGGATCGCTGGCCGACGACACCGACATGCTCGACCGCCGCTCGGCCCATGCCGAACGCGCGATCGACGATCTGCGGAAGAAATTCGGCAATGCCGCGGTCATCCGGGGCATTGCCTATGACGGGCCGGAGAAGCCGGAATAGGATTCGAAGGCGGTTATCCCGGGGACGCCGAGAGAGAAAAAGCCGCCGTGACAAGCTTGGCGAGCCAAGTGATGGCTGGATCGGCCAGCCCATCGCGGTGGCGTAGCAATGTCAGTTCGAAGCCGGGGATGGCCATCGGCGGCTCGTGGAGCGTCACCGGAAAGAGCGACGCCGCGTAGAGGCAAGCGCTGAGCGGCGCAGTGATGATCGCGTCGGATTGGCTCGCCGCGGCGAAGGCGAGCAACATTTGGGGCATTACCGCCGCAATCCGGCGCCGGCGGTCGAGGCCGCCAAGGACCATATCGATCGTGCCGCGCGCATCGCGATCATGCGAGACCAGGAGATGGTCGAGCAAGCAATAGGTGTCGAGGTCGAGCGTCCCGGTAATGCGCGGATGATCGCGCCTGGAGACCACGCGGAAGGTTTCATAGGCGACGGACCTGCTGACTGTCTTCTTCGGCGTATCGAGAAATACACCCACAGCCAGATCGACGTCGCCCGCGACGACCGCAGCGGCTGCGCTCTCGTGGCTGAAAGCTCGAAACATGATCTGGCAGCGGGGCGCTGTCTGAGCCAGCTCGGCCAGAACGACCTGCGCGATCTTTGCAACCACGGTATCCGGTGCCGCCACGGTGAATTGGCGCGTGGCGGTTCCCGGGTCGAAGTGCCGGCCGATCTGGACCGCATCGCGTATGCCGGTAAGGGCTTCGGCCAGGGGAGGACCAAGGCGCAGCGCGCGCGCCGTAGGCTCCACACCGGCACCCTTCCTGACAAAGAGCGGATCGTCGAATACCGATCGCAGGCGCCCGACAGCATGGCTGACGGCAGATTGCGTCAACCCCATCTCGGCAGCGACCGCGCTCATGTTGCGCTTCTTCAGCAGCATTTCAAACACGATCAGGAGCGTCAGGTCGAGGCGACGAATATGAACGTTGTCGATTGAGTCCATGAATCGAATTCTGTTTTGTTCATGATCGTCGTTCGATACAGGTTTTTCCATCCGCAGGATAGGACCGGCGAGAACGTTCTGCGGCGACTGACAACGATCGATGCCGCGTCAAAAGCCCGCGATTAGGAAGCTTAATCAATGACAACGATAAAGATGATGTGGCTGGCTTCGCTGGTGACGGCGATCAACGTCCTGGTCGCGAGCGGCTTTTCCATCGCAGGACTCATCAATCCGCAATCCATGCTGCCGCCTGGCTATGTTCCGACAGAGGCGTCGTCGCTATTCGCCATGTATGCGGCGGCGCGCACCATTCCGCTGGCCCTGATCACGTTGGCAGCGATCTACAACCGTGCGACGTCGGCGTTATTGATCCTGGGTACGCTCGCGGGCGTCATCCAATTGCTGGATGCGGGAATCGGTCTGTTTCAGCATGATGCCGGGAAATTCGCCGGGCCACTCTTTATTGCCGCTCTTCAATTTTCCGTGGTGCTCCTGCTGAACAGGAGCATGCGCAGACCGCACGGATGAATGCACGCGCTACGTTGAGGACGCCATCGTAATTCAGTGCTTCAAACTCGGGTCGTAGGCTCGCCGCTATCACTTACACGGCTTGGAATCCTTATTGGAATCCTTGACGTCGAATTTCCCCATCGCGCCGGAAATGACGAAATCATTGTAGTCGAGCACCAGCGCCCGCGAGACGCCGTTCTCGAACAGTTCGAACGACATCGCGTACACCGGCGTCTGTTCACCGTCCTTGGTCTTGGCGTCGTGGTCGTAATAGCTCACCGTGACCGGCCACCGCGTCAGCGATTTCATCGCGTTGTTTTCGGTAGAGGGGTCGGGCGCCGCGATGGTGCGATCGACGGGTATCGGCTGCCCGATCACGGAAAGGGTGTTGTAGACCTTTTCGCCGTTGTCCGATCCGTCATAGACGGTCAGCTCGAGCACGGATTTTCCGTCGCGCGCGGCCTGGATGATGCGCTGGATCTGCTCGGTCGGGAACACCGTAGAGCCATCGAGCGTAAACGTCTTCGATACCGGCTGTTTCAATTTGACCGTGACATGATCGCCGGTCCGCTCGGCGACGCCATCGACCGGGCTCGAATCGCTGTCGTTCATTCGGGTGTCAATCTTGAAACGATAGCTCTTGCCGGCGCCATCCTCCCAGGAAGTGGAACGCAGATCGCTCAGCGTCACCTTGTCCTCGCCGCTATCCAGCTCTGAGACCTGCCTGAATTCCGAGGTGTAGCCTTCGCAGGCATTGCCGGAAAAATTATACAGGATGCGCCCGCGCGCGCTGTTGATCGAGCTGGAGCCGCGCGACTTCACCAGGCTGAGATCATAAAGCGCCTCATGCGCGAGAAACGGGCTGCTTGCCGCGGCCTCGGCCCTGCCGCCCGCGAAACCCGAACCAAGAGCGACAGCGGCTATCGTCAACACCAATGATCTGAGATCACGAGGCGAAATGAGCGGGCGAGCCATGTTTTTTCCTCGGCTGGATATGTCACATTAATGACCGCCCTATTGCGCCGCAACTAGGGCCGCTTCACGAAAAAGTACGAATTGACCGTCGAACTGCCCTGTTTTTTGGCACGTTGCCGGACAGATTGTTGGAACATCTGCCGCCGATCCACACTCGCTTGCATGTGATTGCGCAATGCGCGAAACAAAGCGAGCCTGATCGCATGCGTCAGGTGGCGGATCACATCAAACGGGGACGAATTATGGCGGGTACGATCGAGCAGAAACTTGCGGCACAGGGCGTGGTCTTGCATACGCCCCCAAGCCCGGTAGCGAATTACGTCGGTTTTGTGCGCACCGGGAATCTGCTGTTCGTGTCCGGCCAGGTCTGTGTCGACCCGGAAGGCAAGCTGATCGCCAAGGGCAAGCTGGGCGGCGGCGTCACCATCGAACAAGGCAACGCGGCGGCGCGCGGTTGCGCCATCAACCTCCTGGCGCAGATCAAGGCCGCGCTTGGCGACCTCGACAAGGTGGTCCGCGTGGTGCGCCTCGGCGGCTTCGTCAATTCCGCGCCGGACTTTCTCGACGGGCCGAAGGTGTTGAATGGCGCGTCCGACCTGATGGTCGCAGCGTTCGGCGACAAGGGCCGCCATGCCCGCACCACCGTCGGTGTCGCCTCGCTTCCGGCGGATGCCGCGGTTGAGGTCGAGGGCATCTTCGAGGTCTCGTAATAAGAGGCGCGAGGTGCGCGCGCCCGACTGGCTGACGGCGCGGCCGGTGGCCCATCGGGGCCTGCACGACCGCGCCCGCGGCATCATCGAAAACATGCCGGGTGCAGCCCAGGCCGCGATCGAGGCTAATTTCGGCATCGAACTCGATGTGCAGCTCACCAAAGACGGCGAGGCGATGGTGCATCATGACGATGCGCTCGGCCGCCTCACCGAAGGCTCCGGCGCCCTGCTCGAGCTGACATCGGCGCAGCTCAAGGCGGTTAAATTCAAGGATACGCCGGAGCGGATGATGTCGCTCGGCGATCTCTGTGAACTGGTCAAAGGCCGGGTGCCGCTGGTGATCGAGGTGAAGAGCCATTTCGACGGCGACCGCAAACTGGTGGCGCGGGTGGCGGAGGTGCTCGCCCCCTATCACGGACCGGCAGTCGCGATGTCGTTCGACCCGGATCAGGTGCT
>JAQGKC010000117.1 GCA_028290305.1 Bradyrhizobium sp. | reverse complement strand
GATCGTGGTTCGTGAGCCGGACGCGACCATGCAGCCTACGCCTCAAGACAATCAACTGATGTCGAAGCATCGCGTTCTCAGCCTCAAGCCGCACCTTCGACTTGAATGGCGAGGCCAGGACGGCCAGGACGAAACGGAACAGCCCGATCATTCCGCCAGCTTAGACGATTCCACCACGTCATCAACTCGGATAAGGTTTTCGGTACAGACAGCCGTCAACAGGCCGCGCATAATCCCGATCAGAACTGGCATCTTCTCGCGCAGGCCGAGCATCGGGAACACTTGGCCTACGTCGAGGTGTCTGACCACTTCAAAGCAAGCAACACCACTGGCTCAAGTGACTTTGCGAACGTGCTCAATGTTCAAAACGCGAATGACACGCGAGGGAAGACGTTTGCCGCCGCGTGAGTACTCTCATGCAGTGGCTTGACGGCTTCTGTCGCGCTGAAGAAGGGCTGAAAGGATATGCCGCCTATTTAGATTAGGGCCGTCCGCTTGGGAGGAAAGCGGTCTCTTGCTGTTGGTATTTATTCGGCTTGGGGGTCCATATGCATATTAAAGAAAAAGCTCCCCTGAGGGAGCTAGTAGAGTTGTGCGATGTCGCACTTTCGCTCATCCATGAGAGAGGAAAGCTCCTCAAATTGCTGAGGGCAAATCCCATCGGTGAGGAACCCAACAACGTTTTCTATGCCGCTCTCAAACGCCTGCAATACCTGGAGCGGATCTCGCACGAGGTACAGCTCGCCTTTCGTAATCCGGTGAGCGTTAAAGATAGCGGAGGCTGGGTTGAAGCCGTTCGGGAAAAGAAGCTGAGGGCTCTCTTCCTTTACAGTCCGTCCGCAATAAGCCAGCAGCGTGCCAGAACGATCGTGTACAGCGGCCCCGCATAATCCCCACGGTGAGAAACCAGACCTTCGGCATCTCGAAGCTTCCGAGACCACAATTGACCGCACCCAAATTGGTTCCGCATCATTCCGCGCACGGCTTACCATGTGGGTTATAGGACGGCGGAACGCTTGAGGGGGTTTAGCGTTTTCGAGAAAAATCTCGGAGCTTGTGATGTATCCGTGGTTTCTCGGCGAATTCGATAACGTCATGGACGTCGCCCTCGTAATCGCGATGAATTATCTAGACCGCACCGGACAAGCGGTCGTGTTCAAAGAGGCCCAATCGACTGCGGCGATGGCCATAGCCGTGGCGTGGAAAGGCGGCGTGCGGCATCGGATCAAGCTCGCCAACATCGCGATCAACGCAGTCGAGCGAAAGGCGGAACCGTTTTTTGAATATCAGAAACGCGGCTGACAATGGAATATCGAGGCGTCGAATATATTGTCGTTCAAGGCATCGGCGGTCATATGTGGAAATGGTCGGCGTCTATTGCGGGCGTAATGGTTAGGGGCCAAGCGCACAGCAAATCAGTAGCAGCGGCAGCAGCCGAGAAGGCTATCGATCGGGCGCTCGCCGTCAAAAAAGTCCGGCTTGTCCCTCGGAACGAATCGACCTGATGGTGCTTGAATCCCGGTTCCGCAGTGATACCGTTTCGTCTTTGTTGTTGCGTTGGAGTTACGTATGCGTATGCCCAGAACAGGCTGGACGCCGACGAGATTGCCTTACGGCGCCGATGAAACGGCCTACTTCGTTATCGACCGCTTAGGTCGTTTGGGCAGCGTTTACCGCGAAACTAAGTTGAGCGGGCTGACCTGGAAACCATCATCGTCGATCTCATGTCGGGCCAATTCAACGATCCGGTGCGCGTTGTTGCCTTCAACACGCTTGAGCATTGGTCGCAGGATGTCTCGAAGGACATCGCGCTGGAAATCCGGACGCGATGCGACATAGAAGGCACCGCCGTTCCCGAACATATCCGGGATTTTGTTGCGAGCTATACCGGTCAGGAGCGGCAGCTCGCACTACGGCTCGCCTAAACGATGTGATGAGATTGCAGATGCGCAGCTTAATGCTGCTTGATCGAGGTTCTCTAATTGAAAAACGGCCTCAGCATCATCCGCCGGGGCCGTTTTGCGTCAGTCAAAGTGCGCCGGGTAATTGAGACGCATCGTTCCGCAATGAGCGCGGCGCTTGCCTGCCCCTTCTTTCCGCCCTGATATTGCTGGCGCGGGTTTTACCGGTTGATGTCTTCCTTGCCGTTCGGGCTTCCATCCCCGCCACCATTTCCAAAGCCGTTGTTTCCTTTGCTGCTATTGCCGCCAGATTGCGCAATGGCGTTGGACGTCAACGATGTCGACAACAGCATCGTCATCGCCGGGGGCGTGACTACTGCGAATTTTCCGCAGGCGGCTAGGTGGCGCCGGCCAGGATGCGATAGTCGGGAGCCTTGTCGTTGTCCTTCTCGGTCGCGACGAACGTCGCCTTGACGTTGAGCGTAAGGGTCTTGACCGAGCCGGTGAAGCCGTTGTTCGACGCAGTGAAGGTGCCGATGGTAGCCATGGTGGTCGCCGTTCTGTTGTCGGGCTGCGACCATCGCAGCCTCGATGGCGGTCCTTGGCCCGGGGAGCGATCGGCCCGCAGCCGTCAGGCCCGCAGCGCAGCGGAGGACGGCGGTAGCCGGCTTTTTTGCCTCGCGAGGAATGCCGCTACTTCGCGGCAGGGGAAAAAAGCCGGCGGAGCCGTTGCGGGAAGGCGATCGAGGCGAAGCCGCCCCTCGGGCATGATCCGTCCATTCGAGGTTGCGTGGGACGCGTCCAAAAACAGACTGATGGAGATGAGCATGACTGCGACTATCGAACCGGCACAAGGACACGGCCTCACTAATCGTGCAAAGGCGCTTGCTGGCGTGTCAACGAAGACAAAGACGTGACCCTGGGAACGACAGCGTTCGATTTCGTATTGCCGCGCACACGTTACTGCGCCTGGAAGAAGACCGCGCGGGCGACCGACCGTGAATATCTCTCGGTCATGCTGGATGATCCGAGCTCCGCGGCGACGATCTTGCCTCCATGGCCAAGAGTGACGGCGATGCCTACACGTTGATCTGGTCCTGCCGCAACGGCGACTGATGCAACCGAGTCAAACAGTCATGTCCTCTTCGCGGCCGGCGTACGGGCGCGCACCCGGTGCGACTCTTAAAGCGATCTTTCCTTCGAAAGCGCTTGCTGTGGGACTGTAAGGGTCATGACGATGGCCGCGCGCCATCAGGCGCGCGGCTGAATTTTCGACAGTTGCAGACGCAGGGTCGGGACCGCGTTGACGGTCCCGGCTATGCCGATCACTCGGCGGCGTCGGCGTAGGCGTTTGCATCCGCTTCCGTGGCAGCATTCGTCTGCGATTGCTTTGCGCATTCTTGCACGGTTTTCGGTGTCCGCATCAGCGCAGGCAGCCAATCCGTCACAGCCAGCAACTGCTCGGCGGCTTCCGCCATGTCCGGTTTCTTCATGTCCGCCATACGGTCGGCCGCCTCAACACTAACGCCTTCCCGTACTGCATCAAGGATACGCGCCTTGGTAATGCGCCCGAGATAGGTCCGCACGGTCGGCCGCCAGTAGCCCGTCATATCGAGCGAGACAGCTTCCGCCAGTCGCTCGGCTGTGGCTATCGCACGTGGCTTCCGCTCCCAAGGCAACTTGACCGCGTTGACCGTCAGCGCCACGCAATGCGCGAGCAACGCCATGCGGCTGTCGGGATCAAGTTCGGACACGAACGTCCACAGGTTGGTCACGTCACGGGGCAACTGCCTTGCCCAATTAGCATGACGATCCGCCCATGCCTTGCCAGCCGGAGTATCCTCGATCCCGTCCGCATGCGACGCCAGCACCGTGTTGACCGGACGAATGTCGACAACGTGTGCTTCCGCGCCGAGATAGAAGATTTGCGCGGCAAGCGCATGGGTGACGGTAACGACGGCGGTCTCCGGCTGTTCGCTCCGATTGAGCCGCAGCCCCAAGGTGCGATGGGCGGTAAGGTCACGAACAAGGATATCCGACAACGGACTGTCGTTTTCTTCCTCGTCGTCCGTGGAGCTCTGGTCCGCTTCCCCGTCCCCATCCTCCGCCGACCGGCCGTCACCACTCTCGGCGTCGGCGCTCTCCGAAGCATCGCCCGCATGCTCGGTTTCGGGTTGGGGTTTTTCATCCTCGGTTCGGATGAAGCCACGTTCGATCCGCACGCTGCCATCATGGTTGAGGATGACGAAAGCGCCGCCGCGCGCGATGTGTTCGGGGTCATAGGCCTGTCGCTTGGCTTCCAACCGCTCGATTTCGGCCTCAAGCTCGCCAAACCGCGCGTCCACGTCGTCAGAAAGTTCCTCGGCCGTCTCGTGCTGCTGGGTCAGGCTGTTGAATTCGGCCTGCGCAGCATCAAGGGCGGCCTGATCTTCCACCGAAAGCTCCACCGGCTGCGGGTACGTCCGGCGCAAGCCATGGGCGTGCGGAAAGTCGAGATGGGGTTGGGTCCCTTTCCAACCCTCCGCCTCCCGCAAGGCATCTGCCGCGCGCCCGAGTTTTGCGATCACCAACAGATCGACCAGCGCCACATCCTCGAAGTAACCGCCACGATCCTCGGTAAAGAGGTCGCGCAGGATCGTGCCGCCTGCCTCCGTGTAGGCCTCCGCGCCAACAAACACCGCGCGGCGATCCGTGGCGGCCACATGGGTCTCCGTCAACAGGCGGCGGATGGTGCTGGCATCACGGTTATACGATAATCGCTCGTACACTGCCTCCTGCGGGCATGATCCTCAGCAATGGCGAAGGCCATCAACTGCTCAAGGGTCAGTTCACCGTCGCGATAGACCTGCATCAATTTCAGGGAGACTGCACCCAAGCGCAAGCGCTGCTTCACCACGTGAGGCGTCACGCCGAACCGGGCAGCAATCTCCTCCGCGCCGAAACCGCGTTCGTCCGCGAGCTTCTTGAACGCCTCGAACTGGTCGGCGGGATGCATGTTTTCCCGGGTGACATTTTCGTCAAGGCTGATCTCGTGCGGGTCGTTCGCGGTATCGACGATACAGCGGATCGGCTCGGTCTTCTTGATCTCCTTGCGCTTCACCCGCAGAAGCTGGGCAAGGCGCCTGCCCTCGCCGATGGTGACGGAATAGAAGCCGGTAGCCGCACCGTCGCCGTCCAATTCCGGCTCGACGACCAGATTTTGCAAAATGCCCTTCGCGGCGATGCTCGCCGCATAGGCTTCGATCGCCGCCTCGCTGTGCGGCGTCTTGCGGGCATTCTTCGGGGACTTCTTTAGCTTGTTGAGCGGGATGAAAATCTCCGTCCCGCCCTCCACAATGGTTTCTGCGTGCTTGGCCGACATGATTGAACTCCTTTGGGTTAAGGGCGCAGAGCGCACCTGCGCCTGCGCCCCTGCCCGTCGGCGAGACCGGGGGTAGCAAGTGCCAGGGCGACCCGAGTGGAGGGGGATCGCCCGCCCTTAAGGGCCGCTCGAAGAGCGGGTCTGCACAAGCGCATGACTGGCCGCGAAGATTCAGGAAGTGAGGAAGCGCGGAAGACCGGGGATACCGCTCGGGTCGGCGCCGGCGTTTGCCGGCGCTTCACCCTGGTGCGCGCGAGGGGCGGAGCCCCATAGTTCTTCAATAGAGAAAAGAAGCGTATGGGCGGAGCGCCAGCGGAGACCACTCGCGGGTCGCGAGACCGGTTAAAAGGGCAGCCGCAGGAGCGTCAGCATAGCGCCGCCGAAGGCGGGACGCGGGACCGACTGCCCCCGGCGAGCGACTCAAGAGCGACTTCACGACTCGTTGGTATCAATTTTGCATTTGTAATATCGTCTCAATGTTGTGCATGTCGATACACGGCATGAGCATGTTCACTGAGCCCATTTTTTACAGAGGACGACATGGCCAAGAAAGCGAAGAAGGCAAAGAAGACCGCGAAGGCAGCCACCAAGAAGGTGGCAAAGAAGACTTCAAAGAAAAAGAAGTAGTCGTATCCACGACTGAGACATTGCGCCTCCGGGTCGCAACCCGGACGCACAACAAACCTCTCCAAAGGATCTGAAATGTCCTTTGCAGCCGTACGGTGTCGCGGCAAGGTAAGACAAGGCCGGACCTTTGTGCAGGTGGCTACTGCATAAAGGTCCGGTTTTTCGTTTCTGCCCCGGTGGGCATGATCTGCTCTTGCGCGAAGGATCGATGCCGCATGGCCGCGACGCTCTCGCGGCGCGGTTCACGAGAGCCTGGTCCGCGAATGCGGACGCGCCCACTATCGCGATTCGTTTGAAGCCATGGCGTGAGCGCAGCCGCGCCTGTCGCACAACTTTCTCACGCCGCCGTACGGTCTTCCTTATCGGCGCCACGCGCCACGATCCGCAACACGTCATCCGGCAGTGGCCCCTGCAAGGCCTTCGCCTCGTCCCAAGGCGCACGCATCCAAACGTCGCGTTCTTCGTCGGTCGTCAGGATTATCGGCATGGCCCTGGGATGGATCGGTTCGACAATGACATTGGGCGGGATGGTCAGAAAGCCGTAAGCAAAGTGAGGTCCGGAGGTCGGCTTCGATTTGGTCCCGCGATCACCTTTGACGAAGTAGCGACCGTCCGGCGTCACCGGGTGCTTCACGATACGCTAGGCCGACTTCCGCTGCGGTTTGGCCGCCGGCTTCTTCGTCGCAGCCTCCTTCGCTGGTTTCTTGCCGGCGATCGGCATGAGCATTTCCTTCTGACCGCTTGCGACCTTGCGTGGCTTCTTGGCCGGCTTGGAGTTCGTTGCCGCCTCTGCGCCGCCGATGCTCTTGCGCAACGCGTCCATCAAATCGACGACGTTCTCGCCACGCCGAATATGTCGCGGTCTATAGTGAGGAACGCAAGCGCCTGGCGCGCGACGCCGGCAACCAGCGCGGCAAACTGGAACGCCGCAAGGCCGCGATCGGCCGGGAACTGCGGGCCGCGATCGACGCCATCATCAAGGCCGGCATCGACCCGGCCACCCTGGCCGGCGACATCAAGCGACTCGAAGCCGAACGCGCCGACATCGATGCCCGGCTTGCCGCGATCGAAGAAGGCGACAACGTCATCACGCTGCACCCGGCCGCGCTCGATCGCTACCGGGCCGACCTCGACCGGCTGGCGGCATTGCTGCCTCGCCCCGATCTGGCGATCGGGAGCGAATTGGAAGATTCGATTCACACGCTGATTTCGGCGATCATCATTCACGCGCCGGCCAACAGCGAAAAGCTGGAAATAGAGCTACGCGGCCGACTCGATGAATTGCTGCAGGCCCCGACTTTCTCCCGGCGTTCTGGGGGGGGGGACTGGTGGTAGCGAGAGACTGCTACGGTGTTAAACCCCGACACCTGCAGCTTGTTTTCCCCATTGATTGCATTGGAAAATCGGGAACGCAATGAACAGCGCGACAATGCTTCTGCGGTACCTACGTCCGGCGGTCTGCCTCAGCGGC
>JAQGKC010000064.1 GCA_028290305.1 Bradyrhizobium sp. | reverse complement strand
CGCCTTGTCCTTCTTAAACCTATGGAATTTTATTTTCGGCGTGCCGGCGTCGAATTTCTTGCTGCGCTTCGATCGATAATTTTTGTCGTCGCGAAATATCTCGAAGAAATACTGCAGAACGAGCTTCGAGGTGGGAATCGCGACAGGATTGAGCGGCCTGCTTTCGACGCAGACCTGCTCGACGAGGTTTCGTTGAGCCGCGGGCATGCAGGCATATCCGATAATGGTGGTCAGGGCAGTCGCTCACAACCGGGAGAGAAGCTCCGCCTTCTTGGCTGCGAATTCTTCCGATGAGAGAATGCCTTTCTTGTGCAATTCGGCCAGCCGCTCGATTTTGGCGAAGAGGTCCGTTTCCTGGGCACTGTCGGGTCGATACGGCTCGCTAGCAGGCGCGACCGATGGTTCCGGAGCTTTGGTTTGCACGCCCTCCGCCGAGACGACTGGCAGAGTTGAAACACTAACTGTCCCATGCTGGCTGGTAAGGGTAAGCGAGCCGCCGCGCCCCTGCTGCTGAGAGACGCCGCTGATCTGGTGATCTAGCGTGTCGTAGACGGTCACGTGTCCATGCAGCTCTACTGCTAATCGACGTTTTTGGTTGAAATAGGCATAGCGGACTTGGTTCTGCGCGCCAGTCCCGTTGGGGAACCCTAGTTCCGCTGGCCACCATTGACGCGACGCTCGGCCGGGTATCTCTGGTACGAATAGGCTGACCGAACCTGTATCTAAGACGTCGTGGCCGCCCTCCTGCTGGCCGCCACCCTGCCTCTGTGACTGTGACTGAAAGCCCGCGGGGAATGGCACGAAGGGTTGCGTAGCCAAGATTTGTGACAGCTCGGAACGCAAGCCGTCGACCTTCGCCTTGAGGCCGTGATTGAACATGTCGCCAACCATCGTCATGCCACCCGGCATCCACTGCCCGGCACCACCCAGTTCGCGATGGTCAAACTGCGCCATCGTGCCGTTGCTGTTCAGGAGGGCCTGCAACAACGTCATCACCGCGTCGGCACTGACTCCGTAATGCTGAGCCAGATCGTTTATTTTCTGCAAGCCTTGGTCGCTTAGGCGGGGCAAGGAGGTGTTCCTTAGGGGCGGGAAGATATGACCAGTCGCGCATAGTAGAAACCGAGTTCGTTATCGGTGCAAGAACGGATATGATCTTTGCGCCATGTGGCAGTTTGGCGCGAGGCGGACGTCACTGCATGTCCACAGCTGCGCCACTCTCGGAGGCACAGTGGACGCGACCGAAGCGATCGTCCCGAAAAGTACACGGGGGCTGAAAAAAACCGTACATGGCGGGCGATCGTACCGAGGGACTAATGAACGCATATCACCACGAGTGAGTTGTTACCGACAAACGAAGAACGCCATGACAGCGTCGCCCAGAACTTGCGAGCCAGCGTACCAAATTCTATCGTTTGCGACTGGCCTGGAGCCGAAAAGCATCATCGTCTTCAGAAGGTCGGCCGCCTAGGCCAGACTCGAAATGGGCTCACGCACGCGGCCAATCTGGACAATGTCGAGGTCAGCTTAAGGTATTAGAGAAGTGTCGTCCCAGCGAATGGAAATTCACCGCGGTTCCCCAATAACCGATTTGCGCCGCTCTCCTAGAGCGGCGATCTCGAAACGAGGTTCATCATGACCTCCAAGTCTTGGATCACGCCGCTCGGCGCGCCGCTCCTCGCCATTGTCTTGGCCGTCGCGCCACCGGTCTCGTCGGTGCACGCTGTCGAGGATGCTCACAAGGTCGGTGTGGTGTCCTTCGGCCTTTTCGGCGACCAAGGCGTGTTTAGAAGCGAGGCTGCCGGCGCGGCACAGGTCGTAGCGAGCCGCTTCGACACTGGCCCGATCGACGTGCAGTACAATTCCAAGAAGGGCGGAAGCGCAACGATCGACGCCCTGGCCAAGTCGTTGCAAGTCGCGGCCAATGGGTTGGACGCCGAGAACGATGTTCTGTTTTTGATTCTCACCTCGCACGGCTCCCCAGCCGGCCTGGCAATCCAAGCGGGGCGGCTCTCGCAAACGCTCACGCCGACTAAGTTTGCGGGCATGCTGGCGCGGACCGGCGTGCGACACAAGGTGGTGGTCATCTCGGCCTGCTATTCCGGAGTCTTCATCCCTCTTCTCGCGAATCCAGATGTGCTGGTTATCACTGCGGCCGACGCCAACCATTCGTCGTTCGGTTGTCTAGACAAGGCCAAGTGGACTTATTTCGGCGATGCCTTTTTCAACGCTGCACTTCGGCAAGCAAGGAGCTTGAAGGACGCCTTTGTTGTTGCGCGCGCGCTCGTCAGGAAGCGAGAATTGCGCGAGCACTTCGAGCCGTCGAATCCCCAAATGGCAGGCGGTGCAAACGTGCAGCCGTTGCTCATTGCGCGTCCTTGAACCGGCTGCTTTCGCGTCCGACTCTGGTGTGAAACATCGTCCGCATCGAGCCGGTGAACGAATCCCGCGAGCCGAAGAAGCTAGGAACCCGCATGTCCGCTGTCAGGTGTAGACCGGACTTATCTCGCGTGGGCTTCGACCGCCGCGTTTGACCCAGAGCCGACAATTGGCTAGTGCCCTCAGTTTGATTATGGCAGACGCGCTAGGGCGCCTTGGTAAACACAAGTACAGCACGTCCCTCGCGGCCATCTCTTGGGCTCTTATTTATGGCAGTTGTTATCGTAAGCGTCGTCCCATCGATTTTGAAAAAACGAATTTGGTCACTACCTGTCCAACTCTGATTCCATGATAAATCGACCTTGTGGGTGGCCTTGTCGCCTTCCACGACGTAAGTACCTGAGTATGCCTGCAGCGTCCCGAAAAGCGTGGCCTTTTCCTCATCAGTAGGCGGCGTCCCAGTCGGCTTCGCTCGATTATCGCCAACAACCATAAAGAACATGCGGCCATCTGGCTGATAAATGATGTATCCGACCGGCTTTTCGCCAAAATCGTTCTGCCGTTCGCCGGTAGCTACGACCTCACGAACGTACGATTGAACCTTCCAGGTGCCGACAATCGAATTATCATCAGCGGCGGCAATTGATGAGTTCAGTGCGAAAGTCAATGCAACTCCCAAGAATAGCCTCTTCATGGCTCGCCTCCGTGGTTCAATGTGCAGTGGGCTTCCTCAGCTTACCGCTAGCACCCTATCATGACGCCCGAACGCCCGCGCCGCCGTAATAATCGCCAAGATTGCGACAGGCGAGCTTACGGATTATGTGCAAGGCCGCTTCAGGTGGCGGCCTTCCTTCATTTCACTGGGTTGATGTCTGTTGTTGGCACCTTTGAGACATGCCCGCCTATCCTGAGAATGTCCGTTCACCGGGGGGTAGACCGGAAGTCGCCGTGGTCTGGTCAAACCGACGCGACTGACCCTGCGCAGGTTGATGTCTTAAAAACCCCTATCGAGGGAAAAGCGGCCTCGCGATTGTATGTGCCGGAGTTCTTTGCGCTGGAGCGCCGCGCGGGCGTTAGGATAGGCCGCGCCTACAGCACAA
>JAQGKC010000072.1 GCA_028290305.1 Bradyrhizobium sp. | reverse complement strand
CGACAGCAGCACGAACCAGACGGGATCGTGGCCCCACAGATACAGCAGGTAGATCCCGACGCCCTCCATGCCGAAGGCGATGAACATCGTGTTCTCTCGGCCGATCATGTCGGAGATCCAGCCGAAGAACGGCCGCGTCAGGCCGTTGAGAACCCGGTCGATGGTCGCGGCGAAGGTCACCGCCGTCATCGTCATCCCGATCAGCGTGACGGGGACGCTGTCGACCTTCCAGTCGACCGCGATCGGCTTCAGATTGGCCGTCACCATCAGCCCGCCGGCACCCACGATGACGAACATGAAATACATCAGCCAGAAGATCGGATGGCGGATCACTTCGGGCGGCTGGTAGTTGCGCCGGGTCTGCAGCAGGTTGGCGTTCTGCACCATCGCCGGGACTTGGCCCGTCTTCGGTGCGAACAGGAAGAAGGCCAGGATAACGATGACGATTCCCTGGCCGAGGCCGAAATACAGGAATGTGGCCTGAAAGCCGGAGTCCTGGATCATCGCCTGGATCGGCGCGACGGTCAGCGCCGAGCCGGCGCCAAAGCCGGCCGCCGTGATGCCGGCGGCGAGGCCGCGCTTGTCGGGAAACCACTTCAGTGCATTGCCGACGCAGGTGCCGTAAACGCCGCCGGCGCCGATGCCGGCGATGATCATGCCGAGGTAATAGCCATTGAGGGATGTGGCCTGCGCGTTGATCGCCCATCCGATCGCACAAAGGATGCCGCCGATCAGAACGACGAGCCGGGGACCGTATTTGTCGACGAACCAGCCTTCGACCGGCACCAGCCAGGTCTCGAACAGGACAAACAGCGTGAAGGCCCACTGGATCGATGCGCGATCCCAGCCGAAGGTCTTTTGAATGTCGGGGACGAAGAACGTCCAGCCATATTGATAGTTGGCGATCATTACCATCGCGGCGACGCCGACCGCGAGCTGCGTCCAGCGATAAGCGTCGCTGACGCGCGCTATCGCGGGAGCCGTGACCTGAACTGCATCCGCCATGAAGCCTCCCCATGCGCTTCTGTTTTGTTCAACGAGCGCTGCTGGCCGCCATTCTTGTATCCGTTATGCCAACGTTCAAGCGGAGACACGTAAACCGTGCGGAAATGCCGCAGAATGTGCTTGACGTGTATTGGGGGAAGGGGATCAGCGAAAATAGAAATGGCGAAAACAGAAATGGCCCCGAGGGTCGGGGCCATTCGTCTTTCGTCTAAAGTTGCAGTCCGGCGCTGGTCGCGCAATGTCTCGAGCGCAGAGGTCTTAAGGAAGCGTTAGAGGCCGATCCGCGGCAGGTCGCCGTTACGGATTGCGATTTGCGCATTCGCCATCAGGACACGATCGATCAGGGCCAGAAGACGGCCGAAGATGGTGGAAGGCGAAAGGGCAAGGGCGTCGATTGACGCAGTCTTGGGCGTAAGCGTTGGCATTGGGGTTCTCTGGTTGGGCGGGCAAACGTCATCCCGCCAGCTTCGAGACCTAATCTAGGTATACCAGATGCCAGAGACAACAGACTTGTTTGCATAGCAGCAATATGTCCACTGCAGTGCAACAATATCACAAATTAACCGCATAGAAACCCGAAAGGCCGCCCAGGGGCGGCCTTTGGGGTCCTTTTGTCGGCTGCGCCTATTCGGCGGCCTGCTTCCGCGGCGGATCGAGCGCACCCGAATCGTGGATTTCCGCGACCTGATGGTCGCTGAAGCCCAAGACCTCGCGCAGGATCTCGTCGGTGTGCTCGCCGAGCAAGGGCGAGCGCTGGACGTCGCTCGGGCTGTCCGACAGCTTGATAGGATTGCCGACCGAGAGATATTTGCCGCGGGTGGGATGATCGACCTCGACCACGGTGCCGGTCGCACGCAGCGACTGGTCTTCCGCCAGTTCCTTCATCGACAGGATCGGTCCGCAGGGGATGTCGTCCTTGTTGAGGATCTCCATCGCCTCGAACTTGGTCTTGGTCATCGTCCATTGCTCGATGCGGGCGAAGATTTCGTTCAGCCGCGACAGCCGGGCAGGGGGTTTGGCGTAGTCGGCATGGGTCTTCCAGCCGGGCTCGCCGATGACGTCGCAGATCTTCTCCCACACCGGCGCCTGGGTGATGAAATAGATGTAGGCGTTGGGATCGGTCTCCCAGCCCTTGCATTTGAGGATGCGGCCGGGCTGGCCGCCGCCGGAATCGTTGCCGGCGCGCGGCACCGCATCGCCGAATGGAATGCCTTCGCCGAACTGGCTGTATTCCTTCAGCGGGCCGTGGGCGAGCCGCTGCTGGTCGCGCAGCTTGACGCGCGACAGGTTCAGCACCCCGTCCTGCATCGCGGCGGTGACCTTCTGGCCGCGGCCGGTGACGGTGCGCTGATAGAGCGCGGTGACGATGCCGAGCGCCAGATGCAGGCCGGTGCCGCTGTCGCCGATCTGCGCGCCGGTGACCAGCGGCAGGCCATCGCGGAAGCCGGTGGTAGAGGCGGCGCCGCCGGTGCACTGCGCGACGTTCTCGTAGACCTTGCAATCCTCATAGGGGCCGGGGCCAAAGCCCTTGATCGAGGCGACGATCATCTTCGGGTTCAGCTCCTGGATCTTCTCGAACGGGAAACCCATCCGGTCGAGCACGCCGGGGCCGAAGTTTTCCACCAGCACGTCGCAGGACTTGATGAGTGCGGTGAGCACTTCCTTGCCCTTGGGGTTCTTGGTGTCGAGCGTGATCGAGCGCTTGTTGTGGTTCAGCATGGTGAAATACAGGCTGTCGACGTTGG
>JAQGKC010000017.1 GCA_028290305.1 Bradyrhizobium sp. | reverse complement strand
CGCCATCTTGTAGACGGCGATGTCGATCGCGCAGTTCTTCACCACGCCGGGCGTGGGCACGACTGGGATCGTGTACTGGGCTGACAGGTAGGCGTCGCAAATCTCGTCGGCCGCCTGGAGTCCCTTGGCGATTACCTCGGGGTCCGGCGTGCCGTCTTTGTTGTAATCGGCTACGCGAACCAGGAGATCGGTGCCGTAAAGCTCGTCGATATCTTCCTTGCTGGCGTAGCCCATTACGGTTCCTTACTTCTTCGCCTTCGCGGCTTTCTTCTTCGAAGCGGTCTTCGCCTCGTCGCCAGCCTCGTCGGCAGCATCAGCAGCATCGTCGACAGCATCAGCCGCCTGCTCGACCTGCGTCTCCTCAGTCACTTCCGGCTCAGTCTGAGCCGGTGCAACGGGCTCGACCGGTGCTTCCGGGTTCTCGACATTGCCGTGCAGGTTGGCAAAACGAGCGGCCCGTACCTCGTCCGAAACTAGCCGACGCTCGCGGCGCTTATAGTTCGCAGCCGCTTCACGGGCTCGAAAGCCCTGCGCTCCAATCATGATTGTCTCCAGATACGCACAAAGAACCCTCCCCGGTTTCCCGAGGAGGGCCTTGTGTTTCAGTTTTCAACCGTCTGGGGTCAGACGATTAGGCCGCCAGCTTGTGCTTGAAGGCCACGATGCGGATGATCTTCGCCTCGTACACGCGCTTCCAGTTGCCGACGTTCGCCAGCTCGCTGTTCGCGGGGGTGACACCGGCCTGGGTCGTGCCGAGCCACTTGACGCCGCGGGGGTGCATAACCCACTGACGACGGTTCACGATGTACTCCTGGCCCATGCCCTTCAGAGCCTGGCGCTCGACTTCCACCGGCACCTTCGGCGACTTCTCGCCGTAGCCGATCGCGCCGGGACCGAAGATGTAGGTCGTGAAGACGCGGTCCACGCCCGCGCCGGTAACCGGCATCGAGTCGTCGACCAGCACGGTCTTGCCGAGGTAGCTCGGGATCGTCAGCTTGCCCTGGCTGTCGGGCAGGAAGTCGATCAGGTCGGCCTTCACCATCGCCTTCAGCGTGAGCGAGTGGACGGCGACACCGTTCAGGCCGCCCTGCTCGTCGCCGAGCAAGAACGCGGAGTCGATGAACGAGTCGGCGTCGAAGTTCGCCGCGCCGTTGAGCAGGGCGGAGATGTCGTTGACGTTGGCCGCCATGTCGGCCGAGCCCATCGCACCCGCGAGGGTCGCGAGCAGCGCGGTCTGGAAGCGCTTGTTCCACCAGTCGGCGAAACGGTTCGCGATGGCGTCGATCGGGTCAGCGCCGGACAGGTCCGCCGCGAGGTCCGAGGTACCGAATGCCTTACCGCGCAGGAGCTTCACGGCCACGTCCTGGCCGCTCGTCATCTTGCCAACGGTCAGGTCGGTGGCGTCGTCGAGCACCTGCTCTTCATCGCTCGCATCGAGGTCGTTGAAGAACGGCATGTTGACCGTCTTGCCTTCGATCTCGGCGTCGATGACGCTGGTCAGGTCGGTGATGATCCCCGACGTAAACAGCTCAGACTTCTGCGTCGACAGAACCTGAACGTACTTGTTGAACTTGGTCGGGACGATCATGTCCGCGAGACGAGTCTCAGTCATTTCTCACTCTTGTGGTTGTGACTGGCGCTTGCGGCCGATTGCATTCAAGCAAACGCCCGGACACGGGTCCGGGCGCATGCAATGTCAGAGGGCGGAAGGACTTAGTCCTTGACGCCGGCCTGTGCTTTCAGCTGCTTGGCCAATTCGGGTTTGGTATTTTCCAGCACCATTTGCTGGGTGAGGTTGAAGCTCTCCTTGACCCAGGGGTTCACGACCCCTCCGGCCGGCGGAGTAGCGTTGTTGCCGGGGTTGATTCCCATGCCGCGCTTGTCTTCGGGCTTGAAGAGCGACGCACGGCTCTCGCGGATCTCGGCAACGAGATCGGCGACCGTAAAGGGGGTGCCGTTGACGTCCTTGATGCGGGGGTTGCCGTTCGTGTCGAGCACGTCGACAGCGACCTTCCCGTCCTTCATTGACGTGCGGACAAACTTGCTCACCAGAAGTTCGACGGCATCCCGCGCGTCGTCCAGTGGGTTGGCTTTTGCGACTTCTGACTTGATCTGGCCATCGGCCATCACGGTCTGAAGCTGCCCCGTCAGGCTTTCGATCGTGGTGTTAGCGGTCTTGACCTGCGTGGTCAGATCGGTCTCACGCAGCGTGAACTGCGCCTGGAGCTGGCCCTTCAGGGTCTCGAATTTTTCACCTGCGATACGCTCGCCCTCTTTCGCGGGATCGAGTGCAGACAGTCGTTGTGCCGTTTCGACCGCCGTCTTGGCGGCGTCCGGCGTGATTTCACCAAAGGCGGCGATACGCTCGATCGCGGTGCGAGCCGCGGCGGCGTCCAGGCCTTGGTAGGGCTTGAGCTGCTCGGTCAGCACGGCAACATTGTTGCGCTCTGCGCCGAGGGCGGTCTTCAGGCCCGTGGTGTTGTCGAGTTGGAAACCATCGACCGGCGTCACATTCAGGAAGAACTTCCCGTCCTTCTGCGTGTAAAACCCGCGGTGGCCTTCATCGATTTCGTTGAGATCAGTAACGACTGCTTTAAGCATATCCATCCCGGAAATGCGGGGCATCCCGCCCCTCGTGATAAAAGGACCATCAGGCGTCCCGCCTGTAGGTCCGGCGATATCCCCGAGGACCGGGGAATAGGTGTTGCGCAGCACCGACCGGTCCGATGCCATCCCGGCGATCGGTTAGTCAGTGCTGGCGAATTGGGTGCTGTGTGAACTCAGCGGCGGCGCGGGCGTGCAACGCGCTCTTGGGTATCTCTGTTCGTCTTGTGCGGGATGCGAACTGAGACCGCTGAAATCGCGCTCAACCAGCCGGGAGCGCGATCTGAAAGGGTTCTCGGCCACAGCCCTCAAAGGCGCAGGCACAAAGAAAAACCCGCCACGGAGGTCCGCAGCGGGTCTGAACTATGTTTTGGTGGAGATCAGGTCACGCGGCGCGAAGCTGCTCGGACGTGACGACTTCGAAGTCCGTTTCGAACTTCTCGGGCTTCTCAAACCCGATGGAATTGTCTTGGAATAGGACGATGACGTCGCCTGCGGCGCATTGCTGCATGCCCCAGGGCGTTTGCATTGTGAGACCACCGAGGCGGTTCATCTCCAGTTCGCCCGTTTGCAGCCGCCTCACCAGCCATTGCGGCGGCGTCTCGTCAGCAATTTGTCCCCAAAGTGGCATGCGGAACGCTTGGACCAGGGACTTGCGGGAGAAGAGATGCACGGTCACTCCATTTGCATTTGAGCAAATGATTAAGCACAGTACCGCCCTTTTGTCAACTCCAGCTGGTTTGGGGAATGCAAATGGGCCTCCGGAGCACCTCAGGGGCGCCCGAAGAACCAGAAAGCGAATACGACCAGGATGATCAGGGCGATCCCGGGCGCGTAGAACTCGATCGATTGCTTGCGCCGGATCTCGTGGAGGTCGGCGGCCATCTGTTCGAGAGCAGGGTCGGACTTATTTGACCGCTGCGAGCTTGGACTTTGCTGCTGATTTTGCCCCATTTTTAACCGGTTTCCTTGTCTTCACATCGAACTTGGCTTCGAAACAGATCGGGCAGCAGTAAAACTCAGGCCCCACTAGCTTGCCGAAAACCACGACCGACTTGGGGATCATCCGCACGAGTTCAAGCACCACTGTGCCCTGCCGCAGAGTGCAGGGTTCACAGCGGTATTCGGAAACTTCGAGCTTCAGAGACAGGTCAGCCATGGGCCGGGGCTGGTAGCATTTTCATTTGCTCGGGTCAATCAGATTTGCTTTGTTGGGCGCAACTGACCGGGCGGGAAGTCGGGCTTGGGAGCGGAGCCGGAGCCGGTGCCGGACGGATCCGCGGGTGCTGCGGCGGCGCCAGGCTGAGCTGTAGGCGCAGTGCCATTGGCCCCGGCACTTGCATTCAGCGCGTCAACCGCCTTCCACAGATCAAGTTCCTTCTGCAAATTGAAGTCGTCGCCGAGCAAATTACGGTTCCGGACTTCGGTGAGCAGCACCTCGCGCGACAGCCCGCGCTTCTCGTACATGGCGACCAGCTGCGCGACTTCGAGCAGGCGGTCCTTCGTGTTCGAGAACTCGGTGTTGAGGATGCAGGTGACCTTGCTGAGGTCCTTGCCGGCCCACTGTCCCATGAACCGCACCGCCTTCTCGATGGCATCCTGGCACTGGATGGCCATATCGTGGACGACCGAGTGGACTCGGGTCTCCTGGATGTCGCGCTCGTTTTGCGGAACGTACTGACGGTGCGTACCCATGACCGGGTTGAGCGCCATCATGTCCATCTGCATTTCGAGCTTTTCCAGGTCCTTCATGCCGGAATCGATCGCCGTGCCCCTGGGCTCGACGAAGTACCAGCGGCCATTTGCCTCCGGTGCGTACAGAACCTTGTACGGGCCGATCGCGAACTGCTTCTCGTCTTCCGGGTCGATCTGGACGCCGGAGCACGCCAGCATCGGGAAGCGCGCCGCCGACAGGATTGACCGCTGATCCGAGGACGAGATCCAGTGCTCGATCTGCTTGTAGGCCAGATCGATGAATATCGGCCTGACCTGGTAGTCGGCTTCCTTTTCGCCAGCGTAGAGCGTGACGAACGGAACTTCCGGCAGGTTGGTCAGCGGCGTCTCGCCGACAAAGCTCCAACTCGAGCCGCCCGAGGTCGCCAGCTGCTCCCAGAGCTGGACGATGCCGGACGTCTTGGTCGGGTCGATCTCGATCACCCGCATCTGGTTGATGAGCACTTCCTTGAAGCCGTCGCGCTCGGCGCGCTGGCTGCGGATGCGGACGTGAACGGTCTTGGTGTCGCCGCCGACATACTGGTCGTAAGCGGCAGCCACGTCATCGACCTTGAACAGCTTCATGAACGGCCGGGCGCCCGACGCTTTCTGGGCGGCCAGGTTCGGCAGATTGTAGGTGTCCGGATGGTCGATCAGCATATGACACATGCCGTCCAGCATGGCGTTATTGAACAGCTGGTGGCCGAAGACGTGCAGATGCGTACCCTGCAGATCGATGTCCTGGACCCAGGCATCGACGTCGGGGTCGGTGTTGTTGACGACCTTGAGCAGCGTGCGGAACGGCTTGGCGGACGCGGCATCAACCGCCTCGCGCAGCTTGTTCAGTGCGAAGGTCGAAGCCAAACGCGCGGTATAGCGTGTGTCCGACTCTTTCTCGTACTGCGGCAGGAAGGTCTTGTCCTGGGCACGCATCGTCTCCGTGCCGCCGTAGACAGCGCGCAGCATTGCCGTTCGCGTCTGCATCGTGGTGGCAGCCGCCGACAATAGTCCGGGATTACCAGTCTGCGGAGAAGGCGTGTAGGTGTTGGTGATAGCAGCCATTTTGGTGGGTGGTCCTCGTTACCAGTCGAGGACTGCCGCCCGTCTCGGTCCGAGCAGAGCGTTGAAGGCGTCGGAAGCGGCGTCGACCTGGTCGTCATTGACGCCAAGCGGGAACATTTCCAATTCATCGGTGAAGCACTGATTCCAATGTCCCTTCACCATCTTCACGTTCTTTGCCTCGCACTGCGCAGCAAATGCCGCGGCGCGGGTCTCTTTCGGTCCTGTGGGGCGAACAGCCTTGACGATGTAGCCGGCGAGCCGGCGTATGAAGCTTTGGGCCTGGCTCTTGCCTGCCTGGCCGGGGTCCTGCGGAAGGATGATCTGCACCGATCGGCCGTCATTCTTGGCCGTCTCGAAGATCTTCTTCTCGACCCCCAGCGGGGTGTCGCGGAAACGGATGATGTTCTCGATGTAGAAGATGCCGTTGGTGTCCTTCGACATCAGAACGCCGACCGTGTAGTCGCCGTCAGCAGACGCGGCCAAATCCCAGGCACGCACGCGGACGCGCTTGGCCGGCAGCTCTGACGGAGCTTCGAACCAGTCGGCACGAAACATGCCGCCGTCGTCGGTCATCGGTTGCTGCTGGTAGAGAGCAGAGAATGACCGCTCGCCAAGAACGTCCTGGCGGTCCATCAAAGCGTTGTAGGAAAAGCGTCGCGGAGCCAGCGGATCGTTCGGCTTGCGGCGCAGCGGATCGCCGGGAACGGTGCCGTCGTCGTTGAGGATCAGCTCCTTGGTGCCATCCTCGCGCTGGATCGACTTGGTGTACGGCAGCGCCGGCAGATACAGGATCTCCCAGGGCAAACCCTTGCCATCGTTCATCAGCTCGATCAGCCGGCCAGCGATGTCGTCGTAGTGCCAGCGCGTCAGTGTCAGAACGATTGCCGCATCTTCTTCGAGACGGGTGTAGACAACGTCCCGGTACCAGTTCCACTGGTCCTCGCGGAAACCCGCGGAGTTGACTTCCTTGCGGTCCTTGATCGGATCGTCGATCAGGAATAGATGGGCACCCTTACCGGTGGTACCGGTGCCGACGCCGACCGCGAAGTACTTGCCGCCCTGTTCCAGCTCCCACTCGTCAGCAGCTCGATTGTCCGATCGGATCTTGATCTGCGGGAAGAGAGTGTCGAACTCCTTGCCACGGACGATGTTGCGGACGTCTCGGCCGAAGGTGGTGGCGAAGTCTCCGTTGTACGAAGCCGAAATGACGTTCTTCTCGGGGTTCCTGGCCATGAAGTAGGCCGGGAAACGCCGGGTCGACAGTTCGCTCTTGCCGTGCCGCGGAGGCGCGAACAGCATGAGACGCTTTATCTCGCCACGCTCTACCGCTTCCAGCTTTTCAGCGACGAGGTGGTGAAACGGGTCCGCCTTGTATTTGGGGAGCGTGTATTCAGTGAAGTCGATGAGGTGCTCGCGGCCCCTCCTACGACGCAGGATTTCGGCCGCCGCCTCCTCGGGGGAGACGTCGATAAACTCGGTCACGGTAATTTCCGGATGAAATGAAAAAGGGGCCGCCGGTTAGGCGACCCCTCCCGAAACTCCCTTACGGGACTCGCGGTTTAGATGTTGCGGGCAACTTCCGGCGCAGCAGCATCGGCAGCAGGCGCATCCGCAACGGGAGCATCGGCGGCCGGCGCATCAGCGGCGGGAGCATCGGCGGCGGGAGCATCGGCAGCCGGGGCATCGGCGACCGGGGCGGGATCGGCCGGAGTGGCGACCGCGTCCTGCGCTTCCGCGACCGTCGCGGAGATGTCGGCGGTGACAGCCTTGATGGCCTCAAGATCTTCAGCCGAGATGCCGGCGGCGGGGGCCGCGGCAAGCTTGGACTGAAGGCTGAGAACCTGGGCCGACACCGTGTCCAGTTTTCCCTTCATCGCATCCACAGACGCCTTGAGCTTGGCATCCTGGTCGACGAGAGCCTGGACTTCGGGGGTAAGAGCCATGAATAGTTCCTTCAGATGTACGAGGTGATGCTCGACCGCCCGAAAGCGGTCATTTCCCACACGGCGTTCTTCCGAGTGGGATTCCAGGAGCTGCGAGAGCGTCTGACGAAGGTTGAGTATTTCGAAAATAGACGACATATGTCGCACCTCTTTGTTCTTGCTGTTCGTTGAGGGTTTAGACTCCAGTCGAGGCGCTAATGCCCCCGAAGCGGTGCTCCGTTAATGGACGTTGAGCTTCAGTGCGTCGAGCTGGGTGAACACCTTGTTCTCCCAGGTCCGGACCTTGCCGCGCATCACGAAGGAGTACTGAGGATCCTTCTCGAAATCGCCGAACGGTACCGAAGCCGCTTCGACGTGCTCGGTTGCAACCGGGTCGAGCATCGGCACTTCGATCGTGGCGGTGCCACGCTTCAGCGCTTCCTTGCCAACGCTGTCGATCGACTTGAAGAACTCGGCCGTCGAGGTGCGGTTCAGCACGATGTAGTGGTTGATGCCGGTGAGGGCGTCAGCGGTCGACTCGATCTCGTTGAACGAGGCGATGGTCGAACCGATGATGTGCATGAACGCGAGGTTCAGCTTGCCGCTGCGGGCGAGATCAAAGAAGCCGATCTCGGACAGGAGGGCCAGGGTCTCCTCCAACAGGCCAGCGCGCATGTCGATCAGCACGACCTTCGAGCGGGTGATCGAGTCGAACACCTTGATCTGGTCATTCGAGTCGCGAAGGTTCACGACCTCGGCCACGTCCTTGTGAAAGCGAACAAGGTTGCCCTTCGGGCTCTCCGTGTCATAGGCCTTGGTGTCGAGGCCTTGCGCCTTGAAGTAGTCGAGCAGAACGCGCGACAGGGTCGTCTTGCCGACGCCGCCCTTGTCGGCGGCCACGATCACGACGGTGGGAAGATTAGGAACAAACGACATTGGTGGAACGATCTCCTTTTTGATGGTTTGCCGACGCGGCGGTGGTTCGGATGGCGGCACCGGCACAGGTGCTGCCGGCGGAGGCGTCGGCTCCTCCGCCTGAATGGCGATGATGGGTGGCTGAGGCGGCTCAGGCTCTGCGCACGGCGGAGCTGGAGGCGGAGGCGGCGGCAGCTGCGTTGCTTCCGCCCTCGCCTTTTCCTGCTGCCCCATCAGGTTCTCGATGCGCTGCCGGCGCACAGCGTCAGTTACGATCTGCCGGCGCCGGATTGACATCAGTGAACACTTTCCTTCTTGGGTTCTTCCTTCGTCGGAGACTTGCGCATGGCAATCTCCATCAGCTCGGCCTCGCTCATTTCAGCGGCCGGCTTGCTGATGTTCATGTTGGTGGTGTTCTCGTCCTTCTGGCCGAGGTAGTTCTTGCCGAGGAAGATGGCTGCCGGCGCATTCTTGTCGGCGAGCGACAGCTGCTTACGGCGCAGCGAGACCTTCGCGTGCATCAAGCCGTCATCCCAGACTTCGCGGGCCTCAGGACATGCCCCTAGGAAATTTGAGAAGGTCTTCTTGCAGACGCCGAGAACGGCGGCGACCTCTTCCTGGGTGCAGAACAGCTTGCCAAGTTCGCCGATCGTACGGAGGGTCTCCTCATCAGGCTGAAGCTTGGTGTTGCGCCGCTTGATCGGCTGGGCCAGGACTTCGTCGAGGAACTCAGTCTCCTCGTTATCCTTCTTGGCTTGAGCCTGGGCTGCGGCCTGGCGAGCCGCCTTTTCCTCATTAGTCGGGCGCCCACGGCGCCGGGGTGGTAGACCAGTCATTGTTCTTGTTCTCTTTGGTCTGGTTGAATTTCAGTGGACTGGGGGCGAGACCCATTCGTCTCGAAGCTGTCTGAGGTCGACAGTGAGGTGCCAGCTTTCCGGCGGCACCTTCACGATGACGAATACGGCTTCGTCCTTGTCGAGCGTCTCTTCCCCATCCCTGTCGAGGATGTTGGTGATCGGGCAAACGAACCCACCATCGAACGTGCAGGTCTCCGTCTTCAGGTCGATGACGAAGCCGACGTCGTCGTCACCGATCATTTCGGAGGCTTGGGATGGACTGCACCATCCACTGGACGATTTCCTGCCTGGAACCGGATCCGATGCGCTTTGCCGTCACCACGCCGTTCTCGACCACCAAAAGAGCCGGGATTTGGGAAAGGTGATACCGCTGGGTCATCAGCTGGCAGTGCTCGACGTTGGCGGTGTAGAATTGAACGCGGTCGCCGTATTCTTTCTCGATGTCGAGGAGGACCGGCGTCATGGCCTTGCATGGAGCGCACCACTTGGCTTCGAACTTGATGACGATGGGCTTCTTGGTGTCAGCCAGCTCGGCGACGATGCTTTGGTCGGTGATGGGTTTCATCGTGAGAAGATCTTCTTGATCGCCGAGACACCGGCCACGCCGCAGATCGTCATGACGATGTTGTATTGCATGTCGGCATAGAGTCCGGGCAGCTTGGCAACCTGCCAGCTACCGACCTCGTGACCGAGAAGCGGAATGCTGTCGAACACGACAGCGGCGACATGGATGATGAAGATCGCGAAGGCAGTCGGGACCATCCAGGCCGTGAACCAGTGTTCACGGTCGTCCTTGCGCATGTCGGCTGCCATCCGGGCGACCTCAACTTTGTAGCGCAGCTCGGCGACGTTCAGCTGGATGTCGCCGCCGATCGCTGTCTTGAACTTCTCAAGGTCGGCGTCGGTTTTCTTGTTGAGCCAGGTCAGCAGGCCGCTCATCAACCCCGGGATCAGGGCAAGCAATCCAAACATGGTCTTACCTTATGAGGTAAATCGCCGAGCGATTTATCTTGCAAGTGAAATGGCACCAGAGGAGAGACTCGAACTCTCGCACGACAGTTTTGGAGACCGCGCGCCTACGCCAGAGGACCCTGATGTGAATGACTTCCCCAACCCGATTTCTTCACGCGACGGAGTGACCAGTCGTCGGGACGCCGTTGTGGGGGCTGGCGTGCGCCTTGCGGCTTAATGGTGCCAGGGGGAGGAGTTGAACCAACGACCTGCGGTTTATGATTCCGCTGCTCTACCGTTGAGCTACCCTGGCGAATTGGGCAGAGCCGTTGGCGGGGCGCAGGCCCAACGGCTCCGAGATATCCTGCGCTCTGCTCGCACTCGCGAGCACGCGGCTTGACGCATGGCCTCATTTAACCAGCCACCCCTATGTCTTCAGGTGACGATCGGCTGGCACCGCGGGGGCCACCTATTTCCTGTCTTCAAAGTGGATCATGGGCTTCAGCAGTGCGATATAGAATGGCACAAGCGCAATCATGATCGCCGCAACCTCCGGGCTCATGTAATGCAGCAGGAGCGGCTTCAGGTCGATGACCTGCAGCTGTTCAAGCAGTACGGGGAGAGCAACGGAGAAAGCCGCGATGAGAGCATGCCACCTGATACGCACGCGCTCCCGAAGGTCGCGAATTGCGTTCATTGGTTTTCTCTTCGCGAACTCAGATGATGAGGAGGACGGTCTTCAGTACGACAACAGCGATGATCGCATTGACGGTAGCGACTGGATGGGCTGCGACCCATGCGGTCGCGGTGTTGTAGACGGACTTGACGGTATCCATTGATACGTCTCCAGTTCGAGGAATGAGAATGCCCGAGATTTGCAGCTGAGCTGATTTGTCCTCGGGCGCCGCAGGAAGGAAAGGAGGAAACTCCCCGCTGGCAGGCCGGGCTTAGCAGTCGGTCAGCAACCACCCTGCGGTGGTGCTGCTCCCTGTTCTGTGCTCCGGGGATGGTGTACTAGCCGCTGGAAGCGGCTCGGGCTTTGATGCGGCGGCGTCGGCGCTTGCGCTCCAACCGCAGCTCGGTGAATTTGGTGAGCTTGGACACCTTCTTGATTTGCTTTTTCTTCATTGGCCCTCAGGCGACGTGCTCTTGCGGGATCTTCCAGTGCGGGGGCACCGTCGTCACCGTCTGGCACAGGTGAGGGACGAGCTTCTCCAGCACCCAGTCGCAGTGCTCCTTGAAAACACCTTCGCTGGGACGGATGAGCTTTGCGTGCTGGTAAAGGTTCTTGAGCGGCTGTCCGTAGACAACCGGTACCCATTCGACGGGGTCGAGTTTCAGCCAGGCGATCATCGCCTCGGCCTGCCTCTTGGAAGAGGCGACCATTGCACTAACCATTTTTCAGGCTTTCTGAGCGATAGCCCGGTCAATCCAGGCGTAGATTTCCGGGTTATCCCTGCGAGCGGCGATCTGGATTGGCGTCAGCCGGTTGACGACAGTCTCTTCACAGGCCCGCGATTTCAGCTTTGCAACTGCCCAGCAGGCGTGATTGATTTCGTGCTCCAGGATTTCTGCGAAGTGCGAGTCAGGCAGGTCTTGTCTGACTCTGATCTCGAAGGTGAAGATGTTGCATTCTCCACGGCAGCCAGCGGCTTCCGCTTCGACTGGATCCCAATGGATCAGCTTATATTCGGAGACGCTGATCTTGATGATCGCGGGAAGCGTGTTTCGATCCTGAAGCTTGCGGCGTCGGCTAACGACAGGTCTCACGGCATCAGTCTTCCTCTCGCCGAAACAGGATGAGATCCGAGAGAGCTTCGACCTTCTCCGACAGATCCTCGATCGCGTTCGAAACCGCTTTCGCCACGACGATCAAGCCGATCGCGATGAGCGCCGCACCAATGATGGTCGACATCACACGATCCCCAGCCAGATGCACCAGCCGTGGATGACGCCGACTGGAAAGATGAAGGCGCCGAGGATCAAAAAGCCGATCGAACCGGCCTTGATACAGGTGACGACGTGGGTGACCCAGGCCGCGACGGCGACGAGCCAGCAGGCGACCTGAAAAAGAGCAACGTAAAGTGCAACGTTACGCATTGGATTTCCTCAGATGATCTTGAACTTGCCGGTCGGCGACACGCGCCCAGCCCAGCCGTGGACGTGCCGCTCGAAAGCGACGATCTGCTCCGGCGTCACGCGCCAGTGCGGGCGGATCACGACCATGCGTTCGTAGAACAGACCGGCCGGGCTCTCGGAGAGCGTCCTCGCCTCCCACATCTCGGTGGAAAGGCCGAATGCGTCCATGTACTGCACAGCGATGTGCATGGTCTCCGCGATCACCGCGTTCCATGGGGTCGCCATCTGCAGTCTCATTGGCTGGTCTCCGGCTTGACGTATTTCGTCATGACGGCAGTCTGCGACCCCATTGAGAGGCTCGCGACGTCGCCGCCGTTGATGCATTCGATGATGCCTTCCAGGATGTAGCCGCGATCGATGGCGAGCTTCTTGTAGAACTCCAGCTCGGCTTTCATCTTGATCTCGTCGATCTCCTGGTGGTGCCGGTTTGAATTGCCTCCGGCGCGGTAGTAGATCGTCCGTTCGGTCGTCATTCACGTTTCCCTGGCGGAGACCACGGCTCCGCAAACACGCCCTTCTCCATGGCCGCCGCCTGCACGGCGCGCTTCACCTCTTGGATGCGGCCTTCCTTGATTGCCGTCACAGGTGTCACGCCGCCCAGCAGCGGGTTGCCCCTCTGCATGAAGAACGTGGCCTCAGCCACGCCCACCAAGGGGTCGAGGATCTTCATCAGCTCGTACGCCTGAAGAGCCTTTGGACTGGTCGAGATCGGATCAGGCGGCACTGCTGTTCTCCGAAAGCATGTGGTTGATCTCCAGCTCGATTTCGTCGAGGTAGAAGTTGATCAGCCTGCGAGATAGCGTTGGCTCGCGCAGGCGATTCTGCGCCCGGATGATGTTTCCGCGCCGCCAGCTTAGGGCGTAGATGCGGGATGCCACGTTCGCCACGGCGAACAGCTTTTCCATCAGCCTGAAACCGACACCGCGCCCAGGACGGCCTCGACGACCTTCTCCATGGCGAAGCGCAGCAGCAGGTCGTCGGCGCTCTTGGCCGGCACGTCGTGATAGATCACCGACTGCTCGTGGACGTCCGGAGGTATCTCTGCCGGGCCGATTTCCCCCAGCGGAGGAAACCGCATCAGTCGGGTGATACCCGGGTACATCGGGATGCGGCGCCAGCAGCCGACCTCTTCCTCAAGCGCGTCGAGCGCGAGGTCGGTCAGTTCAGCGGGCACATGCGCTTGCGGCATCTCGACCTCTCGAATGGTGACCCGGGCTGCCGTTGCAGGCCACGGGCTCTGTGAAACTTGGTATTCTGGGGCGTCAGATCCGCGCCTTGGCTGCGCGGAGGCTTTCTTCGAACTCCGAGCAGGCGTACGGCCCGAGGATCTCCCGCATGATCATGTCGTCGAGCATCTTGCTCATTCGCCGAATGTCTTCGTCGCTGAGCGTGACCTCCGGCTCGTCTATCTGGATCGTCTGCGTGTAGGTCCCGGTGATCATCAGAACACCATGACCGCGATGAGCAGCAGCAGGCCGACAACGACGCCGATCGCCACGCAGGCCGCGGTCGTCGCGGCGTTTCGGTTTGACTCTGGCGCGAAGCGCCCCGCGCGCTCGGCGCGGATCAGCTGTTCGGCACGGTTCAGAATTGCTTCCCGACGCTCGATCGGGAGCCTGTTGAATTGATCCAGGACGCTCATTGGTGCCGAAACCCGAACAGGTGCACCAGGATGGTCACGAACAGCACGACGAGGACGCCGATGCCGCCCGTCTCGATCAGTTGCAGGATCGTGCGGCTCATGACCGCGATGAACTCCAGGTCGGCCGTCATGCGACGATTTCCTTTCGTTTGCATTCACGCAACCCCTGGAACACGCCGAACTCCTGTCGCCTGGCCAAGCCGCATCAAGGCGGCAAGCATGGGGTTTGTGGGTCCGGGAACCGCCCAATTTCCCGGCTGATGGCCGGGCCGTGTCCTGGGGGCCTGGTTACGTTTGCACGAATGCTAACGCTAATCCATCTCCTACAGCCATACCCCGGTTTTGTCAACTCCAGTCGGATCAGGAATGCAAACGGCGTGCAAATTGTTGAAACCCAGGCCGTCTGATGGCATATTGGAACCATGACCGACGAAGAAATCGCATTCGAAAAGCTGAAGACCTCCCTGCTCCAGGCCATGAAGCGGAAGCCGGGGACCGGCGTGCGCGTCACGATCGAGAGTTTCGTGGCGGCGGCCGAGCTGGTGCGCCACGACCAGGCCGAGGTCTACGAGCTGGGAGGCCAGCTGTTCATTCGCGAGCCGGTGTGACCACTCTCACCCGACGCGCCGACAAGGACACCCACCGCGAGGGGTGGAATGTCTATTTCGGCGACGTCCGGGTCGGCCACATCGGCATTCAGGCCGGCGTACCGAACGACTGCCCGCAATGGGGATGGTCTTGCGGCTTCTCCCCCGGCTGCGACCCCGGCCAGCATTACAACGGAACCGCGGACACCTTCGAGGAGGCGCGAGCCGAGTTCGAGGAGGCCTGGGCTCGGCTGCGGCCCACGCGCAACGAGGTGCATTTCGAGATGTGGCGGCGGAATCGGGATTGGACCGCCTGGAAATACCGCATGTTTGACGCGAAGCTACCGTTGCCGACGCAGACCAAGAACGATCGGGCGCGGTGTTTCTGCGGCGCGGAGATTACAAACCGGTCACTTGACGCACACGTCCAGGAATCTCACCGCGGCATCGGAAACTGATTCGCAATCCTGCCCCGGACCGCATATTTTGGTCCTGGGAATGTGGGAGTTGCGTATGAGTTCACCGTCGATCATTCCAAACGACCGGCTCGATCGGGACATCTACCTCGTGCTTGAGGACTTTCGTGCCGGCGCGGCCTGGCGCGAGACCGATGAGGGCGAAACCGACGTCTCGACAATCGTCGAAGACCTTCTCACGGGCCAGTATGAGCAGCCGCTGCGGGTGGTCGCATTCAATCCAGCCGCGAGGAAGTCGCCGCGGAGCTGGAACGGCGGATTGCAGCGGGCCGCGAGGTTTCCGAGGCGCTGCAGGATTTCGTCGAGAGTAACATCGGCCGCAAGATCGGCGTCCAGCTGGCGCTGCCGCTGCGCACCTGATCCTACTTATCCCTCGTCGGATCGTGACTTAGATAACTCTCGGGCACTGGGATTTCGACTTCTTGTGAGGCGATCTTGTCGCAAAACATCGAAGCTTTCGGGAAGATTTGTCTGTAGGTATGATACGGAAAGTCATCACTGTTGGGCGGGAGCGGTATTACGGCTACCTGCACTTCGCGAACCAGCTCTCCATCCGGTAGCGAAAAAGATTCGCCATAGGGCGCTCGACGGATCGTCATTGCGCGACCATCGTACTGGATTTCTATTTTGCAATGTCTGGCCGATCCCGGACCTCTTTTGACCGCTTTGAGTTGGATAAGCCAGTCTCCGGGATGACCGAACGCCCCGGAGTCAATAGCGAGGCTGTCATACAACAGGGTGACTTTAAGCGGCTGGGCTTTTGTTAGTCCAAGGATGCCCCCAATTTTGTCGAGATTGTTCAGAAATGCTGCTAAGCCGGCGATGAAAGCCACACCGTAAAATATCCAGCGCTTCCAACGACTCAGCACATCGTGGATACGGCCTAGCTGCGCTGTAGCGGGCTCTTCCACATTCAGTCCCTCACCACCAGCAGTATCGCACAGATTGCCACGAGCGAGCTATCCTCTTCAAGTTGACCCCGTCTTTCGGGGACTCGCATTCCGGTGTGCCGTGCATAGATGGCGGCCATGTCCCAGTTTGAGTTTTGCAAGCCCATTGCCCGGAAGGCCGTGCCGAGCGGCCCAGATTGGATCCACGAGGTCAAATACGACGGTTACCGCGGGCGCCTCGTCCGCGACGGGAAGGACGTGAAGCTCTTGTCGAGGTCGGGATTGGACTGGACCTGGCGGTTTCCCTGGATCGTCGAGACCGCGCTGAAGATCCGCAGGCCGCGCTTCGTGATCGACGGCGAGATCTGCGTGCTCGACGTGCAGGGCGTTTCCGATTTCAACGCGCTGCATTCCAACCGCCGCAACGAAGAGGCACAGCTCTACGCCTTCGACTGCCTGGCGCTGGATGGCGACGACCTGCGGGACCTGCCGCTGTTCGAGCGCAAGGACCGGCTGGGTAAGCTGCTGCGCGGCCGACCCGAGGGCATCTTCGTGGCGCCGTTCGAGCAGGGTGAGATCGGACCCGACCTGTTCGATGCGGCCTGCCGCATGAAGCTCGAGGGTTTGGTCTCCAAGCACCGCGAGCGGAGGTACCGGCCGAAGAGGTGCGACTGGGTCAAGGTGAAGAACCGGTCGCATCCCGCGTTCAGCCGCGTCATGGATCAGTTCTGATTAGAGGTTGTCCGGCGGCGGTCCAAACTTAGCTGTCAGTTCGGCAATCGCAGCCTTGTCCGGTGAGGACCACGAATCGTCGTGCCACCGTTCCGGCTTCGAGAACCGAGAGGAAATGCGATCGTGCCAGACGACCGTCTTCACTCGATCGGGCGGAGGCTCGCGGTCCACCGTGCGGAAGTCTTCCTTCTCGGTCCCGCGAACCCAACCCGCGGGGGTAAGGTGCCATTCAGTCCATTCGTTGCTCAGTGACATGCGTTTCTCCCAGGTAGCCGTATATAGGATCCGCTACCGCAGGTTCCAGATCCCAAGACCGGCCCTCGATCAGTTCTGAGATCAGCGCGGAGCGCTCGCTACCCATGCCCGGTTCGGACCCGGGCGTCCGGTTATACTCAATCCGCGAAGCTAGTATAACCAACGGCCGGTCCGTCCCCCTTGGGGGACGATAGGGGGTTGGTTCTTAGTGGTGGTTCTAAGAAAAAGGTTAAAGGTGTCATCCAGGATTACACCCCCTGTCATCCTGGATGACACCCCCCTGTAACCCAGGATTACACCCCCCATGTCTGGAACCGGTGCCTTTGCATAGGGTACCCCCAAACCGGGAGACATATGCGCCGCTTAATTCTCGCCGTCCTGATCTCCACCGCCGGCATACTGGCCGCCGCTGCCGGCGATCGATTCACGGGCGACCTCACCGACGCGCAGATCAACGCCATCAAGATGGCGACGATTGCGAGGTTCGCTGGCACGAAGAACATCTGCCCGCGTGTTCATTTCGTTGAAGCTGCATCATTCAAGGTGATGGCCGATGCCGGCATCCGGCCGGATATGCTCCAGTCGACCGAGTTCGGCAACGTGGTCACGGAATCCGCCCTGGGCGCCATAGAGAAGCAGCGCAAGAACCCGTCCGACTTTTGCGCGGCGACCTGGCAGCTCTTCGGCTCTGGCAGTCCCTTCCGTTGGCAGATGCTCGAAGCCAACTAACTCAGGCCGCTCCGCTGCGCGGCGATCCATATAACTGACCGTCATCACTCTGGGAGCTGCGCGACATGAGTAATCCAAAGAAGCCGCAAGTTGGACTGCTGCGATTGACCATTGAACATACGCCCTCAACCAACGATCCGAAAGGCGCCGATGAATTTTATCGAGCCCTAGGCATTTTCATGGTCGCCTGGGGCCGCCTTGAGGGCCAATTTGTAGTCTGCCTGCTCAGCCTACTAAACCTCTCTAGCGCTAAAGGACTGGGAACTAAACTTCCCATGAGCTTCGATGACAGGGCCACAGTGTGGCGCAAGGCGTTTGAAGGCATACCGTTACTGCTGCCCCTCAAACAGACCGCAATGATACTTCTCCAAGAGTTAAAGGACTTAGCAGAGGATAGACACACCATCATTCACGCGCTTTGGGAGCCATTCGCGCCGACCGAACCGCCCTGCATCGACATTGTGACGATCAAGCACAAGAACAAGACAAGTGACGGGCTAGAGACGAACCGCCACACTGTCACGACAGCAAAAATTACCGAAATCGCACAAAAGGCAGACCACCTTAACATTGCGATGGCTCCGATTAGCCAGCTTGTGACTAAGCTCCGCGCCGCGCAGAATCCACCGCCCAAAAATATTCTCAAAGTCTAACAGCCACCTGCTCCGCAAGCTTGGTAAGAAACTGATCCATGATTCCCTCTCGCGCATATTAAGGCACGGAGCTGACCTAGTATAATCAGGTCCTGGTGCGTACATTCGATCATTGTGACCGATGAAGCAGCCGAGGCAGCTCGCCTAATGAATGTGATTGATGCCCTGGTCGCGGAGCTGGACCGACAGGGTCTTACCGAGACTCTGGTCGACATGGGCTTCGACTGCACCGCGCTGGCCAAAGAGGCAATCAAGGCTGCGGACGGAGGAGACATAGTCCAGTTCCCGGGCGGTCCCAGAGGTCATTGAGCCGCGGCCGGGCCCAGTTGGACTCTTCAGCGCGGAGCGCTCGCTACCCACACGCGGCCCGCGGTCCTGGTTGGACTCTGAGGGCGAAGCCCTCGCCGGCCAGGAAAGAACTTTCCCGATCGGGGCAAGTCCTTTCCAGTTCACGGAACGTCTCGCGGCCATGCGATGAACCTCCCGAAACAGGTGGGCACGATCAAAATGAAATGCGGCCGGAAGTGGGGTCAGTTAAAGAGCTTCCGAAGCCTTTCAAGGATTTCTCTTAGATCGTCGGCGTATTCCTCGACGATCCGCCGCGCCTCTTCCGTGCGCGAAGGCTTGCTCCGCTTCTCAGGCCCTGAGGCCGGTTTGTGTTCTTGTGGCTTCATTCAGCTTGAGGACCTGCTTAATGCACCGCCAGTAGCTTCATGGAACGCCGCTCTCCGGGGTTGATATAGATCAAGGGAATGGCGGATCTTCCCGAGTGGTAAATGCCCTTTTGGGCGGCGCGGCGCGGAGATGGGGCCCCAAAACGGGGTGGGGGTGGTGTCTCAGTTTGAAATTCGGCGCTCCCATGACCGCAGATAGGCCCGTATCGGTTGTTCCGTATGTGATATACACCCATCGGGGGATGACCGATGGATACATTTCTGCCGCACCAATTGCGCTATGACATTGAGGGACATGTTCCCGTCTCGGTAGTGGCGGAGAGTTTGGTTGCCAATGCCAGGTTGGCCGTTGAGGCCGCATTCCTGCTTGAGGCGCTTATTCCGGGGTTCGTTGTTGAACGGGCAGAAGCATCCATCCGCCGTCTGTCTCATGAATCCCCTCTCCAGCAAGCCTTCATTGTCGCCCTTGTGGCTGCCTACCAAAAGAATTTGGAGAAGGACGTGCCAGCTATCGTGACCGATCTAACGGGGCTTATCGTTCCAGAGCGATACCATACGCTCCTTACCATCGTGGTTTTGATGATCGCTATTTATGGGATCGGGAAAACCATTGAGCGGCTGTTTCCATCACGCAAGACGGACAAGATTGATGAGAACTTTAAGAGCCTTACGATTGTGGCGGGAGACTTAATTCAAATCGCGCCAGAGCAAATTGAGGCCACCATTAGGGGGCGGCTTGCCGATAAAAAGCAAAATCAGCTAGGTGCCGCCATCCGTGGCTTTTTTGCTCCGGCCGCTGGTCGCGAGGGAGCCTCAATTGTTGGGGGCGGCGCTGCAATCAGCGCGCCAGCCCTAGCCCAAATTCCAAACTTATCTGCGCCGCAGGTCGAACCTGCGTCCGATGTGATCGATACCAAGTTTGAGAATAACCAGCGTATTATCATCCATGCGATGGATCGTGATCGAAGCAAGATGGGATGGGCTGGTCACATCCCAGATCTGTTTGAAGAGCGCGTGCCCATGAAGTTGGATAAGTCGATCAACCCAGAATCTCTATTTACAAAAACAGAGATCACGGGGGATGTTTTAATCGTCTATGACGTTGACGATGAGGGGGTTAGAACCCCATCTGAATTTCATCTCCTCAGGATAGGTCATGCCCCGAGGACCAAAAGGCGAAAAACGCCACGCTGACACAAGTGTTCGCGGTCCTTACAAGAAACGGAATAGCGAAATTGAAATTTCAAACTGAGACACTACCAAACGGGGTGGGGTCTTTTTCGAGGGCCGCACGCTCGAATGCAAACGGCCTACGGAGGTCCAGGAGCGGCCTTCCGTGCGGGAGGTACTTCGGCTCGTCGCGGAGGTTTAGCTCATGGGCGGGCCGCGCTGCTTCGCGGACCAGGCGTTTGGCTAACATCCTCCAGTGGCGGGGAAAAAGGCCCTTTTGGCGGTGCGAAGTTTGAAGCGGTTGGCCGACCGAGGGGGCATAGGCAATAAAAAAATATTCTCTTTCTTTTGAAACTTTGAAATCTTTTTGCTTGCTCGAATGCAAATTTCCGCTTGCATCAATCGTTGCCTCAGCTATTCTCAATCCATCGAAGCAACGTTGTTTCGATCAAGTTGCAAAGCGGGTTGGCTCTTCTCTCTCTTGCCTTCCTTTGTCTTTCGCCCGAGTCGTGGACTCGAGTAGCTAGACCTTTGAAGCTTGCACATAGCAATTGCGGACCAAGTAGCGGTAGCAAGCGCGATGCATTCTAGGGCCTTGGGCCGTTGCCGGATGGCAGGATGCAAGCGCAAGTGAGCAAACGGGATAGGTAATCGCCTAGCATGTAGCATGCCCGATATACGGGCAAGGCCTTGCAACGGTGATTAACGAATTGCAGCGCTTCAATGCGCGATATGTGCAAGGGGATAGGGTACGGGCTTCCACCTAGGCCGACGACGAGTCGGAAAAATGGTTTCGGAGAGTCCTATTCAGTTAGGTATACCGTTGCTTGCTAGATCGGAAATTATGCATTCGACCCTGTACGGAGTCGCAACGCATTCCTTTAGCTAGGGCCTTATGGGCCGTTGCCGGATGGCAGTTAAGGGAAGGCGTTGCAATGGCTTTCCAGTGTCCGGAATAATCGATAACCCGGAACGTCAACGCCTAAGCGTTGGTTGTGGCCTCCGAATGCATGGTTCAACCGGCTTTCGTTTCCCGCTCTATCCGCAATGGCATGCTTTGAGCGGAACGAAAGCGGCGGACAAGCTAAGCCGGACCATAGCGCAATGAATTTACCGGAAACGGCGGAACGCAAGCGACACTTTCGCGGCGTTTTCTGTTTTCGGCGGACCATTGCGGACTAGGCCCGGCAAGGCCCCGCTTTATCAAAACCTTTCAACGTCAAAACCGAAGCAACTCCGAGTGCGACTCAACCCGCGCTCGGAGTCTGCCTCCTATCCGGCGAGTGCAGCAACCCTGCCCTTTCCCGATAGGAGCAACCCGCACCTATCGCCTCCCCTTGTCAAACAGGAGTCCAACTATGTCCGTTACCCAGACCGTCAAGACTGCCGCTCCGGCCGCCATCAAGCTCATTGAAGGCGAGTCGGCCATCAAGAAAGCGCTGGAGTCGATCAAGACTCGCGGTGCATCCCTGCAACGCGATATCCATATCGCGGCGTGCTCGGTCCTGTCCCATGTGGGCAAGCACAAGGATGTGCGGCTTGTTACCAAGCTTATCGAGTCCATGCCCGACATGAGCCGCAAGAACGCGCTCAAAGCGTGGTTCGAAGCCCATGGCCCGGTCGCGTTCGGCGAAAAGGGCGATATCAAGTATGCGCCCGAAAACCGCATGCTGCTCGGCAACGCTATGGCCAAGCCGTTCTGGGTGTTCAAGCCGGAGGCCGCCTATGTCCCGATGGACGTGGCCGCGTCGTTCGACTCGTTCATCAAGAAGCTGGAAAAGGACCATAAGGAAACCGGCCGCGACCATACCAAGCTGGTTTCGCAGCTGCTGAACCTGCGCCCGGCGGACGACTCCGAGCGCGCCGCGACCAATGCGGAAACCGCCAAGGCCCCGAAGGCGCCCAAGGCCCCGAAGGCGCCGAAGGAAGCCGCCACCGCCACCGCTCCGGAAGCCATCGCCGCCTAACCCGCGGACGGTTTGCGCCCTGCCCTGATGGCAACGTCAGGGCAGTGGCAAGCCGTGCCCGATCGATACCGACTCTCCCAACGCCATAGGTGTGCCCATGTGCCAAGTCTACGTCCAAACCCCCAACGCCCATGGATCATGGGTGACCCTGCTCGATGCATTCGGCAAGCGCATCGAATACGTGCTGACCCGTGCCCTCTTGCGCCAGATGCGCGACATGCGACGCAACGTCCGGCTGGTCTATGTCGACAATGACCGCCCCGCCACGTCCCGCGTGGGCCTTGACTACTTCGTCATCAACGCCACCGAACCGGCCAAGCCAAGCCCGAGGCCCGTCGTCCGCAAGCCTGGCACAGGCGTGCCCGCCCGCGTCGCCAAGTGGAAGCGTACCGGCCATATCCAGAGCTGGTACGCCGGCATCGTGATGCGCTGACGCCCGCGTCAAACACCCCACCCCCGAAATTCCCGTTAGCCCCCGATTCAATCAACGCCACTGGTGTGCCCATGATGACCCTGACCGAAGCCCGTCAACGCCTGTCCCTGCTCGGAATGCGCCTGACCCGCCGTGACCGCGAGTTCCGCGTCGCATTCGCCGAGTTGCCGTACTCGAAGGCGGAAGCGTCCGCCTATTACACGGACGATCTCGAAGACGCGGTCCTGACCGGCGGCAAGATGCGGCACACCCCGCCTCTCGACGTCCGCGCGCTTGTTTGAATGCTAATTGCGGAGCGGCCCCCGCCACTGATTTAGGGCCGCTGGCGATCTTAGACCAAACCCACTGTAACCCACGGAGCACCTATGCCCAGATCCAGAGCCGAATTTGCATTTTCAGTCCTCTTCCTGTCCGCCATGGCGATTGCAGGGTGGCTCGCAGGTGGGATGGCATGGGGTGCGATGCCCTAAGGCACAAGATATGGGAAATCATGGGCTATAAACCCGTGATTTTGAACACTCAGGTACCGTTTCGAGCCTCATAGCCCCCATATTTGGTGTTTCGTGGCCCAAAATGACCGAAAAATGCTCCGCCTTTTATGGCGTGGGTAAAGCCGACTTGCCTACCTCGCCTGTGTTTCAGGTTCGCTAGGTCCGCGTGTGAGCCAAATGGGTGCCGTTTCCTGCCCAATTGCAGGTGATCTGCGCCTGCTCACAGACAACGCCACAGGACCGGCCAGTCTCTCCTGTCCCTGTGTCTCCCCCTGTCCCAGCTCATGCTGGAGGGTGTGCATGTCCGGCGGCCCGCGATCGGCGGCGCCCGCGACTTCCGACTGATTTGTAAGGATTTCCGTCACCCTGAACCGCAATGGAGGAACCATGCGATCGATGCTGTCTGCCCTGTACCGCGAGTGCTCGCAGTCACTGAGGATCAGCCCCAACCAGCTTGCTGCGCTGGCCTATGCCGAGTCCGCCCTGGGCTCTCATGCTCTCCCGCCTATCGTGGCAAGGGAGGCAACGTACCGGCTCCGGACGGCCTTCGAAAATTCCCCGGCGGCGCGGAAATAATTCCAGCGGCGGCCTTTTTTCGGGATTTATTTTCGAATTTCGAACGGGCCGATCTGGCCCCTTCCGACCCCCTCTTTCTCTCATGCAAACCCGGCGAAGTTAAGGCGAATTTGCACTTGCTTTGCTGCGCGCATTCATGCAAATAGCAAACAAACGAGGCAACCCACGATGAGAATCTACCCCACGCTGATCGTCGTCCTGAAGGACGGCACCAGAGAGCGAGTCCGGATGCGCTCACTGCGCATAGCCCGGCAGGCTGCGTTCCAACTCAACGAGGGTGGCAACTACCGCGCCGCCTTCACCATGATGCGGTGAGGTCCGCCATGCTGATCTCCGAAACCCTGATCGCCGCCAAGGCGACCATCGAACCCGCCTCCGCCTGGACGCAGCACTTCCACGCGATCAATGCCGAGGGCGACTCTGTCCGGATCAACGAACCGGATGCCACCTGTTTTTGCGCCGATGCAGCGATTGCCAAGGCTGCCGGCGTCACAGTCAACGATGATGGCGAATGGGAAGGTACCGACCATTACGATGTGGTGGCCGAGCACCTGCGAACGGTCGCCTTCGAGGTGACGGGACAGCGCGTCCGCGTCAACGACGATCAGGTCCAGATCGGCGACATGACGGCACACCAAGCGACGCTGTTCCTGTTCGACAAGGGCATCGAACGTGCCAAGCAGCTGGAGGTGCAGCCGTGAAGAAGCGCGCCACCAAACACGACAAGATCAACGCCGCCCGCATCCAGCGCGCGGTGACCGGGATGTTGATCCCGATGATGACGATCCCCCGCCTCTACGCCCACGCCGAGAAGCTGATCGCTGAAGGCGCGGACGATGTGCAACTGGCGAACGGCGTTCGCGCTTTTCTCGGAGCGATCTGATGCTTCTGATGTTCCCTCACCCCCTCGACCCGTTCCAGACCGATCCGGCCGTCGTCGAGTCGCAAACCAACGCCGCCCGCATGACCCGCACGTTCTGCGAAACCGGTCTCGATGCCTTCGAGTTCCGCGACACCGAGAGCGGCCGGCACTACGTCGTCACCCGCAAGTCCGGCGCCAACCGCTGCTTCGAGTTCAACCAGTTCGTCGCCTTCACCTCGTCCCGCATGGTCGAGGCGCTTAACAAACCCTGGGCGGAGCCTGGCCGTGCGTAAGTTCCGCAAAGGTGATTGGGTCAAGTCTGCGCGGCGCGGTCCCAAGGGATCGTTCGTCGGGCAGATCGTCGACACCATCGATGGCGAATACATCGTCCGCGATGCCGAACGCCGCAGGTGGCTGCGCACCGAAAGCGAGCTGTCGGCTGCGCCTTCGAAGAAGGAGGCCGCATGAGCAAGCCGCGTCCCCCTCACGTCCGCATCGATCAGCAACCGCGGCGCATCGCCAAGGTGACGCACGTCTCGTTGCGTGAAGCCTGCACCGACACCTTCGCCTTCGAGGCGGATGCCCGGACCTACTTCGAAGAGTGCAAGGCTGCACAGGAAATCTTGTTCGCCTCGCTGCACATCCGTGAAGGCAAGGTCTACCGCCTCGTGTCGGTCTACAACAATCTCGAAGACCTGGAACTGACATGATCCTGACGGCGAAAACCGAAGGCGCATTCTGCGTCGCCGCCAATCTGCCGTGCTCGCTGCCCTTGGGTGGCTGGGTTGTCGATGTCGATCCCGACATGTCGCATGCGCTCGATCCCGAGGACTACGTCGAGACCTCGCAGGAGAGCGCATTCGAACACTTTCAGGCTCGCATTAGGGCGTCCGAACGCCTTTGCTGCGAAGCCGACTTGTACTGGCGATGCAATCGCTGGGACAGGGACGAGGCCCCGGAGTGCAGTAAAAGCGGTCTGCACTCAAAGGCAGGGGAAACCCGCAGGACCACGCGAGCAGTGTTACCTGGTCTGCACCTCAAATCGGCCTAGCCACATAGGTGTCGGTCCACGCCTGGCGATGATGGCCACCATGCACATGATGAAGAAGTTTGCGACCGGGGAGAAATCCGGAAGCTCATAGTTGCCGCGACACAAATGACGGTGGCGAGGCCGGCGCAATCCGGCCATCCAATTCGACTGACCGGTGAAGCCGGGAGCGACCGGACCCACGCACGACCAGCGGCGTGCCAACCAATCCGCTGGAGCTATTCCCCTCGCAGTGTAGCGCCTGCCTTGCGTTACACGGAACGCCGCAAATGCGGACACTGTGAGGGGGCACCAATCCCCGCCCGAGGTGCGCCTTGTGGCTTGTTTGAATGCGAACGGAGAGAACGCAATGATTGGATTAAGCCTGTCCTTTTGCGTGAAGGACATCATCGAAGGCACCGTTGCGCTGGAGAGTGTCGAGACGATCATCTCCGGCACCTTCTTCACCGATCGCGACATGTTCCACACCGGCATGAAGCACGGCTATTGCCACACCTATTGGCGGAAGGACCCGGAGCGCGCCCACCAGATTGCGATGCAGCTGTGGGACGCCGGCAAGATCGACCAGCCGCGTTCCCGCGGCGAAGAGCCACCCAACATTCACGACGGTCACTGGAGGGCAGAGCAATGAAGATCGACGAAGCCATGAAGATTGTTCTGGAACTCGCTCAACAGAACATCATCGACGAGCACGACCATCCCGAAGAGCACAAGCGGCAGACCGAAGCCTGCGAACGAGTTGCGGCCTTCATCTACTTCAGCGCCAAAGAGGACTGACATGAGCATGTTCGAACGCGCCAAGCGCCGACGCAACCTGCAGGAAGGTTACCCCGAGGACAAAGGCCTGAAGGACGGTCACTGCAACCGGTCCGGTTGCCTCGCGCCGCTCGCCGGTCGGTCGCAGTACTCGATGATGGACCACGAGACCTTCACCGACGCCCGCCTGTTCTACTGCAAGCCGTGCGCCGACCAGTTCACGGCATGGGACGAGCACATCCGCGCTCCCATCCGCTGCAGGCCGGAACAATGAACCCCTTCGACTACGAAGCGCGCCAAGAGCCGCGTCAGCGCGATGATGCGCCGCCGGTTTCGCCGCAACACCAAGCAGGAAATCAACAATGTCCGAGCAGATCACGACAAACTACCTGATCATCGAAACAGCACTGGCCGCCTATGCCGTGCTCGAAGATCACATGCTGCTTGCCCGCAAGAAGTTGCCCGAAGGCCATCCCTTCAAGGAAGCCGAAGAGATGATCACGCAGTGGTGCGAGAACCACGGTGCCGCCGAGATGCGCCGCGCCGCCTGGAGCATGGCGCCCGCGATCGAGACGATGTGGAGCGGCATGACGGAAGAAGAGCGCGACGGCCTGATCTGCTGGGATTTCGAGTTTGTCCCGCAGCTGATGCTGTTCTGCTTCGATTGGGACACTCACGGCTATCCGTCCATCCCCAACGAGCACAATCCGGCCGCCGTGGTCGCCGATTTCCGCACGGCGCGTGAGAACGTCGCCAAGTTCTACGCCGGGAGGGCGTGATGACCAACAACATCTCTTTGTACAAGTCCTGCCCCTGCCCGAAGTCATCGCCATGGGGTGCGATCCACGACAAGCGCGAGCTGGCCCCTGGCATCTGGACGGTATCGACCGCCAGCCACGGTGGCATCAAGCTGTCCCGCGAGCGCAATGCCGGAATGCCGGGCTACATGCGCAATGAGGGCGGCTGGTACGAGGAAGATTGCGAGTGGGCCAAGGCCGCCGTGGTCTACCCGATCGGCTTTCAGCGCGTAATCAAGATCGAAGGCAAGCCCGACCGGACCGAGTTCGAGATTGCCATGGATACGTTCCGCAACTGGCATCCCGACCAGTACGAACAGTTCACCGGCATCATTCTCGAGCGCGGCCAGTCCACAGTCCGCGACGATCAAATCTTCAAGGCCGAGAACGAGACCAACTTCGTGGTGTCCGCTGCCTGGGGTGACTGGGCGCATTGGGTTCCCAAGGGTCAGGTGGGCGTCGTCGCACGGCGCGACAGCGACAAGGCGGAGAAGTGGTTTCTCGTCGAAGGCGCCCTCTATCAAAAACGCCGCGGCTTCTTCGTCATCGACGTGAGCCGCGACAAGGAAATCGAAAAACCGGAGAAGCCGTGATGTCATATTCCCCCTGCGACTACATGGACGACATCAACGCTGCGCTCAAAGTAGTCGTTGATGACGAAGACTGCAGCAAGTCGGCCGACGCCGCGCTCGCCGAGATCGAACGCCTGCAAGGCTTCGAGAACAAAGCATGGCTGCTCGTGGCCCACAGCGAGGAAGAACTGTACGACCTGATCGACTGGCTCCACGATCACCCGTCCGATGAGGAATTGGACGAGGAAAATCTGCCTGCCGCGACGCGGGTCCGGCTCAATGCTTGGCTGTTGCGGCTGGCCGGCGCGCAGGAAACGGACTCCTACCCCTGCCTTGCGGCTGTACCCCCTGCTCTCGCCCGGGTGCTGGAGATGGTGATCGAGGACTGGTCCGAGGTCGAAGGCAGCCACGATGTCGACTTCAACACCACCCTGATCGAACAGGAAGGCTGATATGGAACGCATGCTCTATCTGGTCGCCCCGACCCATGACCAGTGCGACGTCGACAAGGACGGCGTGGTCAGCCGCGATCTGTTCGTCTGGGCAACGGACGCCAGCGAAGCGGTCAAGCTCTGGCGTGACTATTACGAGCTGGACGAAGAATACGACCCCGATCTCGGCATCATGGACAAGGTCCGGGTGTTCGAGTGCCCCATCATGCCGGCCGCCGCTCCATCGGTCGCGATCAATTGGGGTGAGATCCACACCTATGGCGCAACCATCAACGAAAGGTCCGAGACATGAAGCGCACGGCAATCACGCTGACGTTCTCCGCCGACCTCGACCGGGTGATGGGCTGGGGCGACAAGTCGAGCGATTGGGTGGACCTGATCAAAAGCCGGGTCATCACCTCCGACACATACAAGCCGGAGATCGAGGTCCACGAAATCCAGGTCAAACAGTACGACTGGAACGATGCGTCCGGCTATGTCCGGCCGGAGTTCGTCACCATGGTCGACCAGTTGCTGGAAATTAAAACCATCATGGCGTCGGTCAACAGCAACACCGATCCCGACGTGATGGCTGCGGCACTCGACAAGATCGGCGCCACATTGAGTGAACCGGAGATGTCCGATGCGTGAGGTAGCGACCGGCTTCTGCTCGCCCTGGCGCGTAGACGATGGCGAAAACGATTGCGTTTCCGTCACGATCTATGGTCCGGGCGGCGGCACCCGCTTCAGCGGGATCATGTATCCGATCCAGGCCCGGGAGCTGATGAACCAGCTCGACCTGGCGTCGACCCGCATCAACGACGCCCATGCAAGGGCTGAGGAGCCGGCCGGTCTCCGCCCGCCTAGCATCGACCACATGCCCGACAGGTGAAACGATGAAGCTCTATTCCATGAACTTCCACACCATCCCGGTGAGGAAGGGCGAGATCGAGGTCGTGCAATCGTCCGGCGTCGTGTCGCAGCGCTTCAGGGTCAAGATCGAGAGCGTCGACTGCGATCCGGTGTAACCCCATTGCTCCCATCGTCTATCGGCTAGGACGTCGCCTTCTCAAGGCGAAGAGGTTGGTTCGATTCCAGCTGGGAGCGCCAAAACTTGACTATCCACTAGCATGAATGCAAAGGAAATGGATCATGCAAATCACTCTGAAGCGCGCACTCAAACTGCGCAAGGAACTCGAAGCCATCGTGGCCAAGGTCGAACTGCCGACCAGCGTTGCGGTATCCCTGCTGATCGACGAGAACGTCGCCGAGCCGACGCCGGTTCTCAAGACGGGCTGCGATGCGCTGCTCAAGCGGATGAACGAATACGTCCAGTTGTCGGAGATTCTCTCCGATATCCGGACCAAGATCGCCAAGGCGAACGCCGCCAACGGCATCGAGGATCTGCTCGCCAGCAACGCCCATGCCGCCCGCCTCCTGGCGATCTACAAGAAGCTGGCTGCGGCTGCGACCGTGCCTCCTCACGAACAGGTCGTCGCCGAGCTGAAGCTGGCGCTGAACAACCTAAACAATCCGGACCGGCACGGCTATGGCCGCGCCGAGCGCTCGGTTGCTGTCCCGGTCATTCCCGGCCCGATGCACGATGATCTGGTCCAGAAGATCGCCGGATTGAAGCGACTGATTGATACCACTGAAGATGAACGCACCGCCAAGAACGCGGCGGTGAAGATCGAAATCGCCGAGGAAGATGTCTCGCTGCTCCTGCAGCTGGGTATCATCTAAGGCCGATGGGCGGGAGGCTGAACCGAAAACACAAACCCGTAGCCGTCAGGCTGCTCATGATCAAGCCCTTGCTGGCAAACGCTCCTCGTTAACCGGATAAACCCCAAGCCGCGCATGTCGTCGGCATCGTATCTCGTCACCGGTCCTATGAGCTGTCGTTGATTGTTCATCGTGCATCGTCCGTCGTGCTTCGTTCGTGTTGAACGTCCAGTCTCCCGTTTCCAAGCCCAATCCTCCCCCCCCAACATCAAGAGAACCACCATGAAATCGAGCGCATTCGTTGCGTCGGCGGCAGCGCTGACGCTTGCTTTCACCTCCCCTGCCCGTGCCGACGAGACAAAAACCTTCATCCACCTGATGGTGGTAACGGCCGGCGTCGTCCTGCACTGCGGGCCTAACTATGAAGCGATCAACAGCGGCCCGCGAGTTTGGGCCGATGCCAGCGGCGTCGACTTCGAGACCATTGGTCCGGCGGTCGCCAATGCCTTATTCGCAAACTCCGGCGTTGATTACGACCGCGAGAAGCTGATCCCTGCCGTCACCCAGGTGGTGCGGGCGGATATGGCTGAGCTGGGTGGCGAAATTACCAAGCTCGGCGAGCGCGGTTTCTGCCGCAAGTACGGTCGCTTCCCCGTCGAAAACGGGCTCATGACGAAGAAGTAGCGCGCCGCCGCAACTTCTCGATCAACACGATCAGGAGGGTTATCATCATGCTCCAGGCCAGCCCGCGAGAGTTCATCAGCGCCAGGACAATCGGAACCGCGATTGTTCTCTCGGCGCTGGTTTGGTGTGCCATAATCTTTGCTTGAATGCAATTGCCTGCTGTGCAAATAGAATGCAAACGAGAGGCCAGCATGTTCGCTATCGGAGCCCACCCGGACTATCGGCTGCCATTCACGACTGTCGTCGTCGACCAGGTCAGCTGGACCCACACGCACCGCGACCGCGCAGGCTTCGCCTGGAAAGAGCCGATGACGCTCAACATCCACGTCCTGGCCGTGCGCCTCAACGCGATGCATCCCGCCAACAACGACAACGAGAAGGCCGCCTAAGCCATGACCGACAGAGTCTGGACCCTGATCCGAACCGCCGAGGACTTCGCTAGACGAGCGCACGGCGATCAGAAGCGCAGGTTCACTGGTGTGCCCTACTGGCATCACCTGCAGGAGGTGGCGCGCACCCTGCTGCAATACGGCGCAACGCCTGATGTCGTCGCCGCCGGCTGGCTGCACGATACCCTGGAGGACACCAAGACCACCTACGCCGATCTGTGCTTCGCGTTTGGGCACGTCATCGCCAACCTGGTTGTCGAGGTCACCGATGTCAGCCGACCCGACAGCGGAAACACGCCGGAAGGCATGGGCAACCGGGCGCTGCGCAAGGCGATCGACCGTCAATTCCTGGCCGGTGCATCCTGGCGCGGTCAGTTCATCAAGTGCGCGGACATGCTCAGCAACACCAGCGACATCATCGCCAATGGTGGCGGCTTCGCACGAGTCTATGTGCCTGAGAAGAAGCTGCTGATCGACGTGCTCGAAAAGGTCCGCAACGTCAACTATCCGATCTGGCGCGCCGCCTATGACTCGATTGTCCAGGCAGAACAGGTGGTCCATGCAGCAGCTTGAATGTCCCCGCGATCGCAACGTCGTGTCGAACGTTGCTAAGGAGGTGATGCGGAACCGGCAAAACCGGGCAACCGGCACTTCCGAGATTACCCCCCCTAACCGGACATGAGCGGACATGCCAAAATCGACGCAAATGACCCTAACCGGACATTCGTGCCAGCCGGCGAGCGTTCCGCCACCTCATCGATCACCGCGTCGGCGCGGACAGATCACATGCGCGCTGCGCGCGGGGCAGCAAATCTCTACCAACGAAGTCCTCGAGGTCACTAGCCGGTCGGAATTCGAGCCGGGCGCAGCTGCGCCCTGTAATCGGCCTCGGACAAAGGACGGGATGGAGCCATCCGGCCCTTGCTGGACGTCTGGGCGCACAAGTCATCGACTCTCGAAAGGAATAGCTTCAGGATCGGCGATCTATTCGCCTTGTTGTAGCCGACAACCAAGTCGATCGTTGGGGCATCTCCTCGGATCGGACGGCTGGTTACGGACCAAGGAAGAAGATTATTTGGGTAGGCGGGCAGCAGCGCTACGGCGCCGGTCGACGCGATCATGGACAGCGCATGGGTAATGTTGTCCACTTCGTGATCCGGAATGATATCCAGGCCGGACCGCTTCAGATAGTCCTCGATCACAACGCGCGAGGTCGGGGCCGTCTTCGATGGTATGATGAATGTTTCGCCCACGATCTCTCGCAGCTCGACGGCGTCATGCGCGGCAAGGCGGTGGTCGCTGGGGAACAGGACGACGAACGGCTCCGTAATCACACGCCTGTAAGCCAGCTCGTCCGCCCGCTCTTCCGGCCGCATGAACGCGGCGTCGAGCCTGCCCCGCATCAAGGCGTCAGCGAGGTCCGGGGAATTCTGGCTTGAGACCGTGACCTCTATATTGGGCAGTTCATCGTGAAGGATGCGCATCGCTTCAGGCAACCAATTTATTTCTTTCCCTGTGAGAAACCCTAGAGCGAAGGTCGGCTTGGCGGGGTGAGCCGCTCGCCGCGCTGCTTCCTTGGCTGCCTCTGTCTGGGTGAGCGCCAGCCGGGCATGGTCGAGAAAGGCCTTACCAGCAGCGGTCAATTCTATGCCGTGCACGCTGCGGCTCATCAACTGGACGCCAACCTCGTATTCGAGATCGCGGATTTGGCGGCTGAGAGAAGGCTGCGCCGTATGCAACCTCTTCTCAGCCGCGAGCGTCAGGCTGCCCTCCTCGGCGACCGCAATGAAATAGCGAAGGTGCCGTAGCTCCATAGCGCTTTCCATATCTCAAAGGCATGCCCCCCAGCTTACAAAGTATTTTAAACGGGCGCCAGCGGAGACTACATGGCTTGGAATGAAAGCGCCTGCGACTGCCGGCGGCTTCAAAGCGCTTCATACATCACCGGCCATGTCCTGAACGTCGACGGCGGTCACACCGCTAACTGATCCTATCCGGGCGCGACTATGACGAACCACACCCGAACGCGAAACGCATCTCAAGTGGAGGGAGGAGTCCAATGGCCGACGTGGTGAAGAAATACAGCATCTCTTATGAGATAGCACAGAAAATGGTGGATGCAGCGGTGGCGAAAGCCAGAGAACTTGGCGTTAGCGAGAACGTAGCGATTCTCGACGACGGCGGCAATCTCAAGGCCTTTGGCCGGATGGATGGCGCCCCGCTCCCTACGATTGAGATGGCCCAGAACAAAGCATACACAGCTCTGTTCGGCGTCTCCACGCAGGAGTTTTTCAACTTTATCCAGAGCGACCCGTCGCTTTTGGCCGGTATCCCCACGCTTGCGCGTATGGCGGCGTGGGGTGGAGGGTTTCCCATTAAGGTGAACGGAGAAGTTGTCGGGGCGATCGGGCTGAGCGGTGCGCCCACAGTGCAGAACGACATCGACTGCGCGAAAGCAGCTCTAGCGCTCGTA
>JAQGKC010000478.1 GCA_028290305.1 Bradyrhizobium sp. | reverse complement strand
TTCCGCGGCAAGGAGAAGCAGACCAAGGAGCAGGACCTGGCCTGGCGCGAATGGCCGGTCGACAAGCGGCTCAGCCACGCACTGGTGCACGGCATCACCGAATATATCGAGGCCGACACTGAGGACGCCCGCAAGGTCGCCGAACGCCCGCTCAACGTGATCGAAGGCCCGCTGATGGCCGGCATGAACGTGGTCGGCGATCTCTTCGGCGACGGCAAGATGTTTTTGCCGCAAGTCGTAAAATCCGCCCGCGTCATGAAGCAGGCGGTCGCCTATCTGATGCCGTTCATGGAAGAAGAGAAGGCGCGCAACAAGGCCAACGGCATCGTCGGCGACGGCCGCAACTCCGCCGGCAAGATCGTGCTTGCCACCGTGAAGGGTGACGTCCATGACATCGGCAAGAACATCGTTGGCATCGTGCTGCAATGTAACAATTTCGAGGTGATCGACCTCGGCGTCATGGTGCCGGCGGCAAAAATCATCGAGACCGCGAAAGCCGAAGGCGCCGACATCATCGGCCTCTCCGGCCTGATCACGCCATCGCTCGATGAAATGAGCTTCCTCGCCGGCGAGCTGGAACGCCAGGGCATGAACGTGCCGCTGTTGATCGGCGGCGCCACCACCAGCCGCGTCCACACCGCCGTGAAGATCGACCCGAACTATCGCGGCGGACCGGTGGTGCATGTCAACGACGCCAGCCGCGCCGTCGGCGTTGCCTCGGCGCTGCTCTCGCCCGAGCGGCGCGAGGCCTATGCCGCTGAAGTGCGCGCCGACTACGCGAAAATTTCCGCGGCGCATTTCCGCGCCCAAGCCGACAAGAAGCGGCTGAAGCTCGCAACCGCCCGCGCCAACGCGCAGCAAATCGATTTTGCCAGGACGCCACCGAAGAAACCAGCCTTCTTCGGCATCAAGAGCTTCCGGGATTACGACCTCGCGGAGCTCGCCGACTACATCGACTGGACGCCGTTCTTCCAGACCTGGGAACTGACCGGACGTTTCCCTGCGATCCTCGACGACCCCAAGGTGGGCGAAGTCGCGCGTTCGCTCTATGAAGACGCCCGCAAGATGCTCGATCTCATCGTGAGGGAGAACTGGTTCAAGGCGCAGGCCACCATCGGCTTCTGGCCGGCCAATGCCGACGGCGACGATATCGCGGTTTATGCCGACGACACCCGCCAACAGAAGATCGCCACGTTCCACACGCTGCGCCAGCAGCTGGAAAAACGCGAAGGCCGCTTCAATTCCGCGCTGTCGGATTTCATCGCGCCCGCCGCAAGCGGCGTGCCGGATTACATCGGCGCGTTCGTGGTCACCGCGGGGATCGGCGAAGATATCATCGCCGACCGCTTCAAGAATGCCAATGACGACTACTCGTCGATCCTGTGCAAGGCGCTGGCGGACCGTCTCGCGGAAGCCTTTGCCGAGCGGATGCATGCGCGGGTGCGCCGGGAATTCTGGGGCTACGCCCCGGATGAGGCGCTCAAGCCCGACGAACTCCTCCTCGAGCAATATGCCGGCATTCGCCCTGCGCCTGGCTATCCCGCGCAGCCCGATCACACCGAAAAGGCGACGCTGTTTCGGCTGCTCGATGCCGAGAACACCGCCGGCGTGAAGCTGACCGAAAGCTACGCGATGTGGCCGGGCTCGTCGGTGTCGGGGCTTTATTTCAGCCACCCCGAAAGCTTCTATTTCGGCGTCGGCAAGATCGAGCGCGACCAGGTCGAGGATTACGCCGCGCGTAAGGGCATGACGGTTGCCGAGACCGAACGTTGGCTGGCACCGGTGCTGAACTACATCCCGGCACAGGATCAATCCGCGCAGGACCGCCGCGTGAAAGAAGCGATGCCAACACTGGCGCCGGTATCGGCCGTCCCCGCCAACGATGAAGCTTCGAAGGAAATGGCCGCGCATCCGCCGGGATGCAATTGCGCGGTGCATTTGGCGTATCGGAAGAAGGCGGCGCGGGCGGGGTAGCGCCAAACACTCACGTCGTCACCGGGCTTGACCCGGTGACGATCCGCTTCCAAAAATACGCAAGAGAAATCCATCGTTTCGTCATTCCGGGACGACGCATAGCGTCGAACCCGGAATCCATACCCCCCGCGTCCGCGAAGGCATACTACGTCTATCTCCTTGCGAGCAGGAAGCACGGCACACTCCATCTTGGTGTGACAAACGATATTGTGCGCCGTGGGTACGAGCACCGCAGCAAAGCCGTCGACGGCTTCACGGCGCGATATGGCGTCGACAAGCTGGTTTGGTTTGAAATCTATGATGACGCCGCCATAGCGATCGCTCGCGAAAAAGAGTTGAAGAAATGGCGGCGTGACTGGAAGATTCGTTTGATTGAAGAAGAAAATCCAGGGTGGGTTGATCTGTATCCGGGCATTTCGAATTGACACCGGGAATATGGATTCAGGTTCCGCGCCAAGCGGCGCGTCCCGGAATGACGAAGGAGGCGAAGCTCGAATGACGCCCCTACCCCTCCCCCTCATCGCTCGCCAGCACGCCCTTCACCGCCCTCGCCCATCCCGCCAGTTTTCGCTCGCGCGTGGCCTGGCTCATGTTTGGCTTGAAGCGATGTTCCAGCCGCCAGTTGTCGGCGAATTTTGTCGGTTCGGGATAGACGCCAGCGGCTAGTCCCGCGAGATAGGCGGCGCCGAGCGCGGTGGTTTCCTGGATCATCGGGCGATCGACCGGCGCGTC
>JAQGKC010000473.1 GCA_028290305.1 Bradyrhizobium sp. | reverse complement strand
GTGGTCGCAGCGAAGTGCAATCGCGTTCTGCACCGCCGCCGCGCATGCGCGACGCCGGCAGCGCATCGACCCTGCCGCCGCCGGACCTCGGCGGGCCAGTTTCGCGCCGCACCGAAGCGCCGCCGGTCAGCCCCGCGAGTGCCGATCAGGGACGCGATGGATGGCTTTCCGACCTCTTGAACCGCACCGATGCCGGCGCCGACAACCGTGACGTCCCGCGTGGCCGCCCCGCCCAGCAGGGCGGCGGCAATCCGCTGGAGTCGCTGTCGCTCGACATCGGACGGCTGATGGATCGCAATCTCGCCGCCGAGATGTGGGATCGCTATCAGCGCGGCGAGAGCAAGGCCTTCACCAAGCGGCTCTACACGCCGGCCGGCCAGAAGGCCTTCGACGAAGTCGCCCGCAAATATCGCGCCGACCGCAACTTCAAGCAGACCGTCGACCGCTACATCACCGAGTTCGAACGGTTGCTCGATGAAGTCGCGCGCGACGATCGCGGGCCTGCGGTGCTGCGCAGCCACCTCACCTCGGAGACGGGCATGGTGTACACGCTGCTCGCGCACGCGGCGGGACGGCTGGGGTAAGGTTCGAAGCGGAATGTGAAATAAAAACGGAGGCAGCGATGCCTCCGTTTTTTATTTTGGGTGGATACAAAGTCCAGAATTAAAAGGAACAATAACGGCAATAGCCGCTTGGTCATTCCCCACATCCACCCATGCAGGAGTGAACGATGCCCAAGGTTGCGCTCTACGTTCCCCTTGAAGCCAAACCCGGCAAAGAAAAAGAAGTCGCAGATTTCCTCAAGTCAGCGCTGCCATTGGTGGATGCCGAACCAGGCACCGTTACATGGTTTGCCATTCAGGAAGGTCCATCGTCGTTCGCGATTTTCGATACTTTCGATGACGAGGCCGGCCGGGACGCGCATCTCAATGGCAAGGTCGCCGCAGCGCTGATGGCCAAAGCAGGCGAACTGCTGGCCAAACCGCCGGCGATTCACAAGATCGCCATCCTGGCCGACAAGCTTCCCAAGTAGCCCGCAGCCCGGGCTAATCCGCCCTACGGACTAGCGAAGCGCGAATGGCCATTGCGCCCTATTTATTGCCGCTTCTTCTCCGTCGCCGCAGGAGGCGCCGGTGCCGGCGCGCTGCTGTTGCCCGCGCCGAACAATAGCCGCGTCGGGTTTCGGTCGAGATTGTTCACCGCGCGGCTGATATCGCCCAGCGTACGGCGGCCATCGGTCATCAAGGCGCCCGATCGCTTGTCGAAATCTTCGGCCAGTTCGCGGATCGATTTCACCGTCAGAAACAGTTCGCCACCCTCCTTGCCGCCGGCCAGCGCATCGAGGCCGAGCATGAGGCTGTCAGCCTTATTCACCACGCCGTCGACTTTCAGCATGACGTTGTCGACCTTCTCGGAATTGCGAGCCAGCGATGCCGTAAAGGTCTCGAGGTTATGCAGCGAGTTCTTGACCGCTTCCTGATTGTCAGCGACCACCCGGTTGATGTTCTGCAGCGTGCCGCGGATCGCTTCGGTCACGTCCTGCAACGCGTTGGGGTCGGCCCTCAGCACGGGGATGCCGTCCTCATCCAGGGGTACGCTGGGCGCGGCCTCCTCGCCGCCCTTCAGCGAGATCGCGGCGACGCCTGTGAGCCCCTGAAATTCCAACCCCACCAGGGTGTCCTTGCGGATCGGGGCATTGTTTTCGATCATGGCGAGTGCGACGACGCGACGCGGGTTGTCGAGTTTTACGGAGATCACTTCCCCCACCCGGATACCGTTAAAATTGACGCTGCCGCCGTTGCGCAGGCCGGAGGCCGGACCCTCGAAGATGATGCGGAGCGGAGCGCGCGCCTTGGTGGTGTGGAGTGACTGGAACCACATCACGAAGCCGAACGCCGCCGCAATCACCGCCAGCGTGAACGTTCCGATCAGGACGAAGTTCGCCCGCGTTTCCATCAACCCAACTCCGATACTGAATGACTAGCCCATGACAGCGCGGGCGCGCTTGCCGTGGAAATACGCCCTCAACCAGGGATGCTGTGAGGCCTGCATGTCGGCCATCGATCCTGCGGCAATGATCTTACCGTTCCCTAAAACGGCAATGCGGTCGCAAGCGGTGTAAAGGCTGTCCAAATCGTGGGTTACCATGAAAACGGTCAGCCCCAAAGTACGCTGCAGGGTCCGAACCAGCTCGTCGAAGTCGCCGGCGCCGATGGGATCGAGGCCCGAGGTCGGTTCATCGAGGAAGACGAGTTCCGGGTCGAGTGCAAGCGCGCGCGCCAGAGCCACGCGCTTGATCATGCCGCCGGAGAGCTCGGAAGGGAAACGATCGGCAACTTCGGGACGCAGTCCCACCATGCCGAGCTTGGCCACGGTGATCTCGTCAAGCAGGCGCTGCGAGACGTTGAGATATTCGCGCACCGGGAACTGAATGTTCTGCCGCACGGTCAGCGAGGAAAACAGCGCGCCCTGCTGGAACAGGATGCCCCAGCGCCGTTCGACGCCGCGCCGCGCTCTCGCATCGGCGGCGTCGAGATCGATCCCGAACACCTCGATGCGACCGCTGACCTTGGGCACGAGGCCGATGATGGTGCGCGTCAGCACCGACTTGCCGGCGCCGGACGGACCGACGAAGCCGAGGATTTCGCCGCGCTTCACATCGAGATCGAGCCCGTCCAGCACCTTGGTGGCGCCGAACTGCACCGAGATATCGCGCACCCGGATAATGGCGTCGGATATTTCAGGCGCCATCGTCACATTCCGATCGACGCGAAGAAGATCGCAAATACGCCATCCATGACGATGACGAAGAAGATCCCCTTCACCACCGAGGACGTGGTGTGTTGCCCGAGCGATTCGGCGCTGCCCTCGACCGCGAGCCCCTCGACGCAGGCGACAATCCCGATCACCGCGGCCATGACAGGTGCCTTAATGATGCCGACGGTGAAGTGATCGATCGAGATCGCGTCGCGCAGGCGAAGCAGGAACGCTTCGGGATCGACACCGCCGTAAAGCCACGCCACCAGCCCGCCGCCATACAGCGCCGCGATGGCGCCGAGAAAGGCCAGGATCGGCAGCGCAATGATCAGCGCCAGCATCCTCGGCAGCACCAGAACCTCGATCGGGTCGAAGCCCATGGTGCGCAGCGCGTCGATCTCCTCGCGCATTTTCATCGAACCGAGTTCGGCGGTATAGGCGCTGCCGGAGCGGCCCGCCACCATGATCGCCACCAGCAGCACGCCGATTTCGCGCAGCACCAGCACGCCCAGCATATCGACCACGAAGATATCGGCGCCGAACTTGCGGAAATGAAAGATGCCCTGCTGCGAGATGATGCAGCCGATCAGAAAGGTGATAAGGCCGACGATCGGCACCGCGCGCCAGCATACCTGCTCGAGATGATGCACGGTCGAGGTCAGACGAAAGCCCGACGGACGGATCATCACCCTTCCAGCCGCGGCAAGCACGGCGCCGAGCATGTCGACCAATTCGACGATCGTCGTGCCGAAGCCAGCCACGCTGCGGCCGACCTGATCCAGGATTCCCGTGATCGTCACCGATGTCGACGCGGCAGGGGGCGTCGCTTTCACCCGGCGCACTTCGTCGACCAGGCTCGAATAATTTGCCGAAAGCCCGGCGATCTTCGCCTCGACGCCGCCCTGGGTCAGGCTGCGGCGAAGCCGTTCGATCAGCCAAGCCCCGAAGGTGTCGAGTTTCGAAACCTGCGACACATCGATGAAGATGTTGGGCCGGCTTCCCGTCAGCTTTTCGGCGTCGGCAACCATTTGCTCGAGCACCGGCGCAAAGCGGGCGGTCCACGAACCCGCGGCACACAGCGCAAGTCCATCGCCCTGCGCAATCCGCTGCAATGTCGGGTCGCCGTTCACGCTGCCAGCTCCTGCGCCGCTTCTCCGCTAGACATGGGAGGGGATAAGTTCCAATGCGCCGCGATTGCCTTGTAGAACATATCCGCCAACAGCCATAGTTGGTTGCGCCGGGCAAGCCGGGCGTTCAGAAATTGCCAGATTTTGAAATGACTTCCAGCAAACCCCCAAAGCTCGTTGCCCGAATCGAACGCTGGCCGATCGCCGGCGCCTTCACCATCAGCCGCGGCGCCAAGACCGAGGCGGTCACGGTGGTGGCGCAAATAAGCCATGGTGGTCACACCGGACGCGGCGAATGCGTTCCCTATCCGCGCTATGGCGAGACGCCGGAAGCAACCTTGGCGTCGCTCAAGTCGATGCGGGAACCCCTGGCGCGGGGGCTCGACAGGCAAGCCCTGCAGGCCGCGATGCCTGCGGGCGCCGCCCGCAACGCGCTGGATTGCGCATTGCTGGATCTCGAGGCCAAGACGGCGGGTCAGCGCGTCTGGGACCTGCTCGGGCGCCCCGCCCCGCGGGCCTGCACCACCGCCTACACCATCTCGCTGGGATCGCCGGAAGCGATGGCGGCAGCGACCGCCAAAGCCGCGCACCGGCCGCTGCTCAAGATCAAGCTCGGCGGCGATGGCGATGGCGAGCGGATCGTGGCGGTGCGCAAGGCCGCTCCCGAATCCGAACTCATCGTCGACGCCAACGAGGCCTGGACCGCCCACAATCTCGAACAGAATCTCGCCGAATGCGCCGAGGTCGGCGTCACCCTGGTGGAGCAGCCGCTTCCCGCCGGAAAGGATGAGGCGCTGGCGCGCATCCGCCGGCCGCTGGCGGTCTGTGCCGATGAAAGCGTGCACGACCGGGCGACGCTGGCAGGACTGCGCGAACGCTACGATGCCGTCAATATCAAGCTCGACAAGACAGGCGGACTGACCGAGGCGCTGGCGATGGCCGACGCAGCGCGCGCGCTGGGATTTGAGATCATGGTCGGCTGCATGGTCGCGACCTCGCTGGCGATGGCGCCGGCGATGCTGCTTGCGCAGGACGCCCGCTACGTCGATCTCGACGGTCCCTTGCTGCTGGCGCGCGACCGCGAGGGCGGGTTGCGTTACGAGGAAAGCCTGGTCTATCCGCCGGAGGAGGCTCTGTGGGGTTGATCCGCCAGCCGGTGCCGGGCGAGCCACATCACAACCGCACCTGACAACGCCATCGCGGCCATCACGTAATACACGCCCTGCCCGTATCGGCCATAGATCGCGCCGGACAGGATCGATGCGCTTGAGGTGACGATGCCGCCGACAGCCGCGAGATAACCCTGCCCCCTCGCCATCACATGGCCGGGCACATGGTGCACCAACAGTCCCATGGTGCCGACCTGGGTGATCCCATAACTGAGCCCGTGCGCCAGCTGGACCACTGACAGCACCGCGACCGAAGGCTCCTGCGCCGTGATCAGCCAGCGCGCCCCAGCGGCGAGCGCCCCGATCACCACCAGCACCGCCGGCGACAGCGTAAACCGCGGCGACAGCGCGAACACCACGATCTCGGCGAGCACCCCCAGGGCCCATAGCCCGGCGATCGTGAGCCCGCTGAGGCCCGCCCCCTGCCAGGTGATCGAGGAGAAGGTGTAGTAGGCGGCGTGGCTGCCCTGAATCAGCGCCGACGCCAGGATGATGGCGAGGAAGCCGGGATCGCGCAGCAAGGCGCCGGCGCCATGCCGCGTCGCCGAATGCGCCTTTGGATGGTCCAGCGGCTGAAGCCCGAGGCTGGCGATGGCGCCGAGCCCCGCCACGGCTACGATGATCCAGACCAATTGCCGGGCTGCGATGACATCGACCAGCAGCCCACAGGCCAACGCGCCCACGATGAAAGCCGCCGAACCCCACAGCCGCAGCGGCCCGTAATCGAGGCCGTATCGCGCCACGCCGCGCAACGCATAGGCGTCCGTCAGCGGCACCATCGGCGTCCACACACAGGCGGTGACGGCGAAGGCGAGGAATACCAGCAGCGCCTGATGCTGGGTTCCGACGATCCAAAACCCGAGCGCAGTCGCAAAGGCCGTGACGATCATGGCGCCGCGCATCGACTGCCGCCGTTCGGCGAGGCCGGTCACGAACGGCAGGATCGTAAACCGCGTCACCGACGGCACTGCCGTGATGATCCCGATCCACGACGCGTCGATCCCGACCGCCTTCAGCCACACCGGGAAAAACGGCAGATAGGTGCCTCCTAGGCCGAACAGCGTGCCGTAAAACAGCGCCAGCCGCGTCGCGAATCGCTTGGGCGCATCTTGAGATGCGATGGGGATTTGTGATTCGATCGGCATCAATTCAATTGCGATTCGCTTGATATCGTGATGATCGTTAGCGTAACGCGCGATGATTTGCGCGATGAGTTTAACATGGCCAACGAAGCATTCGCCCTGTCGCCGATCTCCGCTCGCGCAACGCAGCCGAGCGAGGAAGACTACGACGCGATCAGCGAAGCGTTCATGGAGACGTCGCGGGGCCGCTGGTTTCTCGGCGAGTACGCCAAGCGCAACCGCAACGCCGACACAAGCATGGTGCTCGATGCGGTGGCGCGGATCGAACAAAGCCTCGCCGCCCAGAAACAACCGGCCCCCGAAACCGGACTCGCCGAGGCGTTGGCCGCCATCAAGACCGCGCTCGATCAGGCCAGAGCCACGGCTTCGGCCGCATTCGACAGTCTCGCGCTGGAGGAACATCTGGCGCCGGTCCGCAAGGGCGCGCGGATTATCAAGGAAATCTCATGGCGGTGGCGGGAGATCGGCGCCGACGGCCGGATTTGCGATCTGATCGATTCGCAAGTCAGCGCCATTGAAGCAAGCTGCGGACAAATCTCATCGACGGAACCGCGAACCGCCTTGAGCGACGCGTTCGATCTGATCGAAGGACGGATTACTGAGTTTGACGATGGCGACGCAGCGCCCCGGCAAGCCGCTGAAGAAGCCGTGGCGACACCCTCTTCCACCCACACGAGCGAAATGCCTTCCGCTGTAGAGACCGCGCCGGCGGCGACCGTGACAAGCGACGCCGAAGTCGAAGCCGCGATGAGCACCCAGGCCATGCTCGCCGAAGCGGACGTCGCGACGGCTGAGGTCGCCGAGGTGATCACCGAAGCTTCTGATGGGATGGCGGAAGCTCCTGATGATGTGACGACTGAAGCCGCAGAGGCGACAACCGAAGCTGCTGAGGTCGCCGAGATGACGGCCGAAGCCGCGGATGCGCATGACGACGCCGTGCTGGAGATGATCGCGCTTGAAATGGCGGCGCCTGATCCTGACGACGCGGATGTCGACGCCAGCGTCAATACCGATGCCGACAGTGCTGAAATGCACATCGCGGAGCGGCCGTCTGCCGAGCCGGAAACGATCACGGCGATGCCCGAGGCGCCGGCTACGCCGGTGATGGCGCCGGCAATTCAACCGTCACTTCCATCTTTACCTGAGCCTTCACGTGAACCTTCTCCTGAACCTTCTCCTGCACCTTCGCGTGAACTTGAGCCTTCTCTTGGCTCAACGCTTGTCGCAAGCGGCATCGTGCGAAAGCCCAGACCATCGATGTCCGATCCGCTGGCGCCGATCCGGCGCATGAGCCAGGCCGAGAAGATCGCACTGTTTTCTTGAGCTTGATCTAGCGCGTATTCCGCGAAAAGTGGGTCCCGGTTTTGCTTCGCAATCAAGTTTACGCAGATTTGCGTAGACTTATCTGCGGTAGAATACGCGCACTATTGACTGGAGCATTTTCCGCTTTGTCGGAAAAGCTCCGATCAGCCGATCAGTTTTTCGAACATATCGGTATCGACGTTGCCACCCGACAGCACGATGACGATGGTCTTGCCGCTGATATTGATGTGCCCGGCCAGAAGGGCGGCGAGGCCGACCGCGCCACCCGGCTCGACCACCAGTTTCAGTTCGCGAAATGCAAATCCGACCGCTACTCCCACTTCCGCATCGGACGCTGTGATGCCGTGCGAGAGCAATTGGCTGTTGATCGCGAAGGTGATCTCACCGGGGATCGCAGCCATCAGCGCATCGCAGATGGTGCGACCCTGGGCCTGATGCCGCTCGCGCCTTCCCGCGCGCAGCGAACGCGTGTGATCGTCGAAACCTTCCGGCTCGGCGACGATCAGCGTCGCTTGCGGGAAGCGCGCTTTCACGGCGGTCGCTACGCCCGCGATCAGGCCACCGCCTGAAGCCGGGGCGACCACGATATCCGGCGTCACGCCCAACGCGGCCAGATCCTCCGCGATTTCCAGTCCCACCGTGCCTTGGCCGGCGATCACCATCGGATCGTCGTAGGGGCGCACCAACGTCGCGCCGCGTTTGCGGGCAATATCGCCGGCGATAGCTTCACGATCCTCGCGGTCGCGATCGTACAGCACGACTTCCGCCCCATAGCCCTTGGTGCGCTCGCGCTTGGAGAGCGGCGCGTCGGCGGGCATCACGATGGTCGCCTGCATCTTCAGGATCTGCGCCGCAGCCGCCACGCCCTGGGCGTGATTGCCGGACGAGAACGCGACCACACCGCCGCCGCGCGCTTCCAGCGGGATCGAGGACAACTTGTTGAAGGCGCCGCGAAACTTGAACGATCCGGTCCGCTGCAGCATCTCCGGTTTCAGAAATACCCTGCTTCCGACGCGTTCGTTGAGGACCGGCGGTGACAGCAGCGGCGTCCGCACCGCGAATGGTGCGAGCACCCGCGCGGCCGCCTCGATATCGAGGGAACTGATTGGCATTGAAGATTGATCGGTCATACCGACTTGTATCGCGGACCCCAACATACCGGCAAGGCGCTTGAAGTGGGCTCAGGCGACGAAACGCGGGTGCTCGGCGAACTGAACCGCCGCCTCGCTTTGCGGGTCAACGTGACGAATACCGGTTATATTGTCGACAAAGGCGCGAGCCGACGCTTCCCAGGTGTGCTTTCCGGCAAACTCAAGGCAGGCTTGCGGCGAAATTGTCAGCGCCGACAGGCATGCCACCCGCAAATCATCGTTCAGCGCGCCGACCGGCGCCGTGCCGATCACGTCGCGGGGGCCGGTCACCGGAAATGCGGCCACGGGCAGACCGCTGGCAAGCGCTTCCAGCAGGACCAGGCCGAAGGTATCGGTTTTGCTCGGAAACACGAAGACATCGGCGGCGGCATAGGCTTCAGCCAGTGCTTCGCCCTGCCGCGCGCCGAGAAACACGGCTTGCGGATATTTTCGGGCCAACGCCGCTCGCTCCGGTCCATCGCCGACAATCAGTTTGGTGCCGGGCAAATCGAGGTCGAGAAAGGCTTCGAGATTCTTTTCGACCGCAACCCGGCCGACGCAAACGAAGATGGGGTGTGGCAGGCCAAGGTCGACGTTGCGTGGATGAAATTGGCTGACGTCAACGCCACGCGGCCATAACACCACGTTACGAAAACCGCGCTGGCGCAACTCGCTTGCCAGAGCCGGCGTCGCCGCCATCACCGCCTGGCTCGGTCCGTGGAACCGGCGCAGCGCCCTCCAGATCCAGGATTCAGGAACCGGCAAACGCGCGGAAATGTATTCCGGAAAGCGGGTGTGAAAGCTCGTGGTGAACGCCAGCCGGTGTTTGCGGCAATAACGCCGCACCAACAGCCCGATCGGCCCTTCGGTTGCGATGTGGATGCTGTCGGGCCTCGCCTCGGCGATCAGCCGCGCTATTTTTGCCTGATATGGCAGCGCCACGCGTACATCCGGGTAGCTCGGCATCGCGAAGGTGCGGAACGATTGCGGCGTGAGAAAGCTGATATCGACGTCAAACGCTTTTGCCGCTTCCGCCATCATGGTCAGCGTGCGCACCACCCCATTGACCTGAGGATGCCACGCATCGGTCGCGACCAGAATACGCATCAGGCGGCACGTGCGGCTACAGAAACAACAGGGGCCGCCCGGCGCAGCGGATCGGTCCAGGTGATGATTTCAAACCGGCCGTCTTCGTGTTCGGCGAGCGCGGTACAACTTTCCACCCAATCGCCGCAGTTCATATAACGAATGCCGTGTTCGTCGCGGATCGTGGCGTAATGGATATGGCCGCAGATCACGCCATCAGCGCCGTGACGGCGCGCCTCGGCTGCCAGCGTCTGTTCGAAGGCGCCGATGTAATTCACGGCGTTCTTGACCTTCAACTTGGCCCATTGCGACAGCGACCAATAGGGCACGCCGAACCAGCGCCGGAAGAAGTTGACCAGGCGATTCATCTGGATTGCGAAATCGTAGGCCTTGTCGCCAAGATGAGCGAGCCAGCGCGCGTTCTGCACCACGAGATCGAAGATGTCGCCGTGAATCACAAGGTAGCGCTTGCCGTCGACACCCTCATGGATGGTATTTTCCACGACGTCGATGCCGCCGAAATGCGTGCCGTAATAGTTCCTCAGGAACTCGTCATGGTTGCCCGGCACGTAGATGACCTTGGCGCCCTTGCGCGCCTTGCGCAGCATCTTCTGCACGAAGTCGTTGTGCGATTGCGGCCAGTACCAGTTGGATTGCAGCGCCCAGCCATCGACGATGTCGCCGACGAGGTAGATGGTGTCGGCATCATGGCTGCGGAGGAAGTCCAGCAATCGGTCGGCTTGCGAGCCGCGGGCTCCGAGGTGAACGTCGGATATAAACAAAGTGCGAAAGCGTCGTTCCGGACACTCTTCACTCATAGCGTCACTTCCCATGGGCAGGCACCTAACACGAACCCGTGACAGCGTGATGACTAATCACGCCACTGATGGAACCAGTCGCTCGAAGCTGACCAGCGTATAGATCCCGAACGGCGCCACCTTGCGGCGCTCGACGAGGTTGGCATCCTTGTTCGCCTGAGCCCACGCCTGCAGCCGGGCAAACGGAAATTCGGGCCGCAGACCCAGTTTCCGGGTACGCCGCGCGGCCCACCGCTCGACCGCCGCGGCCACGCCGGTTTCCGAATAGAGATGGTTAACGAGGATGATCCGTCCGCCGGGCTTCACGACGCGGTGGCATTCGGAAAGCACCTGCTCGGGGTTGGCCACCAGCGTGATCACGAACTGCGCCACTACGCAGTCGAATGTCGCGTCGGCAAATGTCATCTGGTGGGCGTCCATCAGCCCCACATCCCTGACATAGGGATAGCGCCCGCTCGCCATTTTCTCGCGCGCCTTCGCCAGCATCGGCGCGCAGAGGTCGATCCCGGTGATTTCAGTCGTGGCGTCGTAATCGTCAAATGACAGACCGGTGCCAACGCCGACTTCGAGGATCTTGCCGCCGATCGCGCGCGCCGCGGCAGCAGCCGCGCGGCGGCCTTGCACCATCACCGGCCCGCACACGGCGTCATAGATCGGCGCCCACCGCGCATAGGCGGTCTCGACAACGCTTCGCTCGAGATCAGATGTATTCATTCGCCACCAGCCAGCCCGACGCGAATCAGTCGTCCGAATTGCTGAATGGCGAATATCAGCGCTGTGCGACAAGCAAGCGACAGGGGGCGTGACGGCGTCTCCGAACGTCGTCCCGACGAACGCCGGGAACCCCAGCGTGAGCGCAATGGCGCTCATCGCGGCGCCGTGCCGCTGCAATTGGAAAACGGCGTTGAGACTCTCGCTGCTATCAGTACCGCCAGAGGTTCTAGGTCCCACGTTTCGCGGGGATGACGTGCGGCGAGTTTTACGCCGCCTCAATAAAATCCATGAAAATGATGGATCGGCCCATGACCGTGGCCGACGTCGAGCCGGTCGGCCGCTGATATCGCGGCGCTGATCCACGCCTTGGCATTTCGAACAGCGGTTTCCATCCCCTCGCCCTTCGCAAGGCCGGCGGCGATGGCCGACGACAATGAGCAGCCGGTGCCGTGGGTGTTTTTAGTGGCGATGCGCGGTGCGGCCAGCGCGAGGATGCCATTGCCGCTGACGAGATAGTCGATGCTCTCGGCGCCCTGCCCGTGCCCGCCCTTGATCAGCACCATCATACATCCCATCGCCAGAAGCCGCTTGCCCTGGCTCTCGATGCCGGCCTCGCTCACGGCGACCGGTTCGTCCAACAGGGCGGCTGCTTCCGGCAAATTCGGCGTGATCAGCGAGGCGCGCGGGATGAGCCCGGTTCGCAGCGCTTCAACAGCGTCTTGATCGAGCAGCCGGTCGCCCGAGGTCGCAACCATCACGGGATCGAGCACGATATGGTTTGGCGACCACCGCGCCAGCCCAGCGACGATGGCATCGATCGTCGCAAACTGCGCCACCATCCCGATCTTGACGGCCTTCACGTCGAGATCGCCGAAAACCGCATCCATTTGCGCGGTCACGAAGTCCGAAGGCACCTGGTGAATCCCGCTGACGCCGCTCGTGTTCTGAGCCGTCAGCGCCGTGATCACGGACGCGCCGTAGACGCCGAGCGCGGCAAACGTCTTCAGGTCCGCCTGGATACCGGCGCCGCCTGACGAATCCGAACCGGCGATGGTAAGCGCGACGGGTATCGTCATCGCCTGGCTCGCTGGAATTTCAGCAATCCCGTGAAGGTCATGTCGTGTCCTAGCGCGGCGTGTTATTGGCAGCAAGTTCGCTTGCCACGCCGCCCGGTTTTTTGCTCTATTGGCGCCAACGCGACGCTTTTTCGGAGACGACAGCGATGGTTCCCTTCTTCGTCCAGTTCAAATGCAAGCTCGGCCAGTCCTATGCCGTCGCCAACGCGCTCGCCGAGGCCGAGATCGCCTCGGAGATCTATTCCACCGCGGGCGATTACGACCTCCTGGTAAAGTTCTATGTCGACAACGACATCGACATCGGCCATTTCGTCAACGAAAAGGTGCAGGTCATTCCGGGCATCCAGGACACCCATACTATCATTACCTTCAAGGCGTTCGGCACCGGCTAGGGTGCGACCTCATAACGCGCTGCCAAGCTGCTTTCAACGTAGCCGTCGGTGTCGGCTTTCGACGTAATAGGGCGCTATTGCCGCAGCGACGTCGCAGAAAGAGGCAATATTTTAAAACCATTGGATTCGGCCAGCTAGCCACGTACCGTGGAGCTTGCCAGTTCAGGAGCACAGGAGAGATGGAAAGACGCCTAGCTGCCATAGTCTGCGCTGACGTCGCCGGTTACTCGCGTATGATGGGCGCCGACGAGGCGGGTACACACGCCGCGTTCAAGGCCCATCGAAGCGCGATATATCCGATCATTCTCAATCACGGCGGTCGCGTTGTAAAAAACACCGGCGACGGTTTCCTGCTGGAGTTTCCCAGCATCGTGGGAGCCATAGAGTCTGCAATCGCGATGCAGGCGCTGATGGCGGAGCGGAACAACCATCTCCCCGCGGATCGGGCCATGCAATTCCGTCTGGGCATTCACATGGGAGATGTGATGGCCGACGAAGACGAAGTATTCGGGGATGATGTGAACATCGCTGTCCGCCTTGAAGCGGTTGCCGTCCCCGGCGGCGTGGCCGTTTCGGCGAAGGCCTACAACGAGGCCAGCAAGCATCTCAGCGTCCCCCTCGCCGACGCCGGCAGCCACCGCTTGAAGAACATCGAAGAACCCGTAAATGTCTGGACCTGGGAGCCAGGCGGGTGCGACACCCGCTGTCGGGAGACTCGGAACACATCAAACCTGCCGGCTCAATATCGAACCGCGATCGTGGGAGTGCTTCCCTTCGCGAATCTCAGTGACAGCACCGACGAATATTTTTCCGACGGACTCACCGAGGACCTGATCCACGCTCTTTCCTTGCAATCATTTTATCGGGTGCTGAGCAGAAATTCGACCTTCTCGTTCAAAGGCAAAAGCCTGAGCACGCGCCTCATCGCGCGGGAAATCGACGCGACATACCTGATCCAGGGTTCGGTACGGCGTGCCGGCACTAAAATTCGTGTAACCGCCGAACTGATAGCTCCAGAGAACGGTGAGCAATTATGGACCGGTCGATATGACAGGGACATCGGCGATCTATTCGCGATGCAGGATGAAATCACAACGCATCTGTCCGCCGCATTGGCTCCCGAGATATATCGTGCGGAGGCTTTCGCCCCCGCTCGGTCATTGTCCGCCGATTTAACCGCATGGGATCGGTTTTTACGCGGGCTCTCTCGCTATTATCAGCAGACGAAAGCAGATTTTGAGGCCTCGATTGCCTTGTTCAGGGAGGCCATTGCGCTCGATCCGGCGCTTTCGATTGCTCACGCCTATCTCGCCACGATTATGGTGCAGAGCATTCAGTATGGATGGATCAGGAGCACGAGGGAATTGTGGGCCGAGGCCATGAGCCTGGCAGAAAGCAGTGTTCGGCTTGATCCTCGTTCGTCATTCGCGTTCTCGATTCTGTCCTATGTGCACGCGATGGAGGGGAATTACGAGGCTGCACTGGATGCCGCAAACAAGGCGGTCGAGTTAAACCCGTACGACATGGGCGCTCGCGGCGTTCTTGGAATATGTCATCTCGTTGTCGGCGAGCATCGACAGGCCATCGAACTGTTTTCAGCCGCGGCGCAGCGCGGCAACAGCGACCCCCGGTATCAATGGGCGGCGTTGAACGCGTTCAGCCACTACCTGCTAAGGCAATATGATGCTTCGCTGTCCTGGGCGCGTGAAGCCCTGTATTTGAATCCCAATCACCTTCAAGTGCTCGCAGTACGCGCGGCGTCTCTGGCGCAGTTGGCACGGACCGAGGAAGCCGCAAAAGCGGCTGAAGTTTTACTCGGCAGCTTCCCAGGCCTGACCGTTGAACGGCACCTCAGGAATTTCCGTTGGAAAACTTCGGCCGACATAGTCCATTACCGTGAGGGGCTTCTGAAAGCCGGCGTGCCCTTCGGCAAATTGACTCTCGTCGAGCCTGTCTCGAAGCGTACGGCGTAGAGCGTTTTCCAGCGAAGTGGATACCGGTTCGCGTGAAGAAAACGCGTCAAAATAAAACCTGGAGCCTCCGTTCCGATTCAATCGGAATGGAGGCTTTAGGCGCGGTTTCAGGGTGCTGATTTGTCGCTGTCCTTCGCAGCCTTCTTTGGCCGCGGCGGTCCGTCCACCGGCGGCAGCGACTTGATGTATTCCGCGATCGCCGCGCGATCCTCGGCGCTCAATTGCGAAGTATTCCGGATCACGCGCGCCATCGCGCCGCCGATGGTGTCGCCGTCGAGTGTTTGGCCGGTTTCGAGGAAATAAGCGATGTCCTTCGCGCTCCACTCGCCAAGTCCCTTTTGCGTGATGTTAGGCACCCAGCCCTCGCCTTCCGGATTGGGACCGCCTGCAAAGCGCTGCGCCGCGATAATGCCGCCGAGGAAATTCCGCGGGCTGTGACACTCCGCGCAATGGCCGAGGCTGTTGACCAGATAGGCGCCGCGATTCCACTGCGCTGAACGCGCAGGGTCGGCCTTGAAAGGCTTGCCGTCCATGAACAGCAACATCCAGATACCGACATTACGCCTGATGTTGAATGGAAACGGCACGTCATGATCGCGCACCTTGCCCGAAACCGGCGCAAGCGTTTTCAGGTAGGCGAAGAGATCGCGGACGTCTTCAACTTTCGCATGTGCGTAAGACGTATAGGGAAAGGCCGGAAAATAGTGAGTCCCGGCCGGAGAAACCCCTTTGGTCACCGCGTTGACGAATTGCGCCTCGGTCCATCGCCCGATGCCATCGGCCGGATCGGGTGAGATGTTCGGAGCATAGAACGTCCCGAACGGAGATGGGATCGCGAGGCCGCCGCCGAGCCTGATGCGATCGCCCTGGCCGGGCACGGCATGGCAGGAGGAACATCCTCCGGCATTGAATGTTGTCAGTCCGTTCGCAAGGTTTGGCGTATAGGCCGGCTCTGTAGCGGCGAGCATGATCGGCGGAGCTGTAAGCCACCAGTAAACGCCGAACGCGGCGGCGCCAGCTAAAACAACAGCAAGGACAATTCTTCGCGGCATTCACCGATCCGTCGCTTTCGGTCTCTATTTAACGGCTAGTGTGGCCGCGCTTCCAGCCATAGATTGCCTGAAAATTTAAGCCGCTTGAGCCCGGCGCGGGAATAAATCCGAAATCTCATTGTTGTGAGTAAATCTAATCTTTTTAAGACTGCACCATCACTTGAACGTCAACAGGGAGAGAACGATGTCGAAAACCAAGACCATGCTTGCTACGCTTGCGCTGGGCGTAACCGTTGCCTTCGCCGGACCCGCTTTTGCCGAGAAGATGAAGGCCACCCTCGACGGCAAGTCCGAAACGCCCCCCAACACCAGCGCCGGCAAGGGCACGGCCGACATCGACTACGATGCCGCCTCCAAGAAGCTTTCCTGGAAGGTGACCTATTCGGGGCTTTCCGGCCCCGCGACCGCCGCGCATTTCCACGGGCCGGCCGAACCCGGCAAGAACGCCGGCGTCGCCGTCGCGATCCCCAACGCCACCTCGAGCCCAGTCGAAGGCAGCGCCACGCTGACCGACGCCCAGGCCGCCGATCTGACGGCTGGCAAGTACTACGTCAACATCCACACCGCGGCCAATCCGGGCGGCGAAATCCGTGGTCAGGTGACGAAGTAAGCCTCTAGATCATGATCCGATTAGATTGAATCGGATCATGATCTCATCTTTTTGTTTGAGCATGATCTCCACGCAAACGCTTCGCGTTTGTCGCGAGGGAAAACCGGTTTCCACTTTTCCGGATCTTGCTCTAACGACAAAAAAAGGGGCGAGCGCGTCAGGCGTCCGTCCCTTTTTCCTTGCTTTGATTTCTTTGCCTTGATCGAACTGAAATCAGCCGTTCTTGACGCGGAAGGTTTCGTGGCATCCGCCGCATTGCTTGCCGATGACGGGCAATGTGGTCTTCAGCGAATCGATATCCTTGATCGTGCCCTTGGCGTCCGTCACGACTTTGCTGAAGCTTACAATGTGCTCGCTGAAACCGGCCTTGTCTTCCCAGATCTTCGAAGAGGGGCTGTAGTCGCCCTCCGCCTTGAGCCCCTTGATGCTCTCGGGAAACAGCGTCGGAAGATTCTTGGCCGTGTCCTCGAACTGGGCGAGCGCGGTATCGACCGTAGCCTGGTCGTATGGCTTTTCGCCCTTGACCATCGCTGCCAGGGCACCGGCGTTCTTTCCGTTGCCCTTCATGAAGGTCTGCGTATGCTTGAGCACATCCTGCTGCGCCACCACGGCACCAATACCGAGCAACAACGTCCCCACGACCACGACAGTTCGTATCATCAGTCCGATCCCCTTTTTTAGACCGCGATCAATTCGCGTCCCGCAAACTGCGGCTACGGTCGTTCCAACACCGCGGATGGCGTTTCATTCCCGTGATGATATCAGAGGCTATGGCGGCGTTGATGCTCGCGGATCGCAATCCAGACCCGCTCCGCGGTCGCCGGCATGTCGATGTGATCGATTTTATATTCACGCCATAGCCCCTCGATAATCGCATTGACCACCGCCGGACAGGAGCCGATGGCGCCAGCCTCGCCCGCGCCCTTGACGCCCAACGGATTGGTCGTGCAGGGCACGTTATGGGTCTCGAACACAAATGACGGACCATCGGACGCGCGCGGCAGCGCGTAGTCCATGAATGTTCCGGTGACGAGCTGGCCGTCCTTCGGGTCGTAGACCGCCTGCTCCATCAATGCCTGGCCGATCCCCTGCATGGCGCCGCCATGAACCTGACCGGCGAGCAGCAACGGATTCAGCGTCACGCCGAAATCGTCGACGATGACGTAGTTCACGATTTTGATAATGCCGGTGGCGGGATCAATCTCGACCTCGGCGACGTGCGTGCCATTGGGGAATGTACCGTCGGCGCTGGTGAATGTCGCGCTGGCGTTCAGCTTCGACGGATCGACGCCCGGCCGTTTGGCAAGATCGGCAAAACTGACCGAACGATCGGTGCCGGCGATCCGCACGGTACCGTCGCTGATCTCCAGATCGCCGCTACTCGTTTCCAGCGCTTCCGCGGCAATCTCCCGCAAATTCGCACCTAGCGCGCGGGTCGCACGCTCGACGCTGACGCCGCCGGTTGGAATGGAAGCCGAACCGCCGGTGCCGAGGCCGGTGGCGATCTGGTCGGTGTCGCCCTGGAAGATGTGGACGCGCTCGGGCGCAAGCCCAAACTGCTCGGCGACAAGCTGCGCATAAGCGGTCTGGTGGCCCTGCCCGCTCGACTGGGTGCCGATCAGGATCGACACGTCGCCATTGGGATCGAGCCGGACGTTAGCGGTCTCCTCGCCCATCGTGCCGCAGACTTCGACATAGGTCGAAAGCCCAATGCCGCGCACCAGACCCTGCTTCTTGGCGGCCTTGGCGCGCTTGGGAAATTCCTTCCAGTCCGCGATTTCCATCGCCCGCTTCATATGCGCAGTGAAGTCGCCGGAATCATAGACTTTCCCGGTGGCGGTTTTGTAGGGCATCGCGCGCGGCGCAATGAAATTCTTGCGCCGGATCGCGTCCGGCGTCATGCCGAGCTTGCGCGCCGCCGCATCGACGAGCCGCTCGACCACATAGGCGGCCTCCGGCCGGCCGGCGCCGCGATAGGCATCGACCGGTACAGTGTTGGTGAACACCGTACGCACGCGGCAATGGAACGTCTGGATATCGTAAAGGCCGGGCAGCATGCCGGCGCCGCCATGCGGAATGTAGGGCCCGAAGGTCGACAGATACGCGCCCATATCGCCCATCAGGTCGACATCCATCGCGAGGAATTTGCCGTCTTCGGCAAGCGCCATCCGCGCTGTGGTGACGTTGTCGCGGCCCTGCGCGTCGCCCATGAAGTGGTCGGCCCGGTCGGCGGTCCACTTCACCGTCTTGCGCAGCTTGCGCGCGGCGACCGCGGCCAGCGCGTATTCGCGATAGGGAAACAGCTTGGTGCCGAACCCGCCGCCAACATCCGGGCAGATCACCCGCATCTTCTCGACCGGGATCTTCAGAATGTTCTGGCACAGGATATCGCGCAGCCGATGGCTGCCTTGGCTGCCGATCGTCAGCGTCAGATGATCCCGCTTGGCGTCGTATTCGCAAACCACCGCGCGGGTTTCCATGAAGTTGGTGATGACACGCGGATTGACGATCGAAACTTCGGCTACCGTATGCGCTTTCGCGAACGCTGCCTCGGTCGCGTTCTTGTCGCCGAGCGGCACATCGAACAGCACGTTGCCGGGATGATCGGGCCAGACCTGTGGCGCCCCCTTCTTGACCGCGTTGGCAACGCCGATAACCGCTGGCAGCGGCGTCCATTCGACCTCGATCGCCTCGATCGCGTCGCGGGCCTGATCGATGGTTTCCGCGACAACGAATGCAACGGCGTCGCCGACATGACGCACCTCACCGTGAGCGAGGATCGGATAGGGCGGGCCGGTGAACGGATTCACTTCCAGATTGAACAGGCAGGGAAGATCGCCGAGATCCTTGACATCGTCGGCCGTCAGGATCGCGCCGACGCCCGGCAGGTCGCGGGCGCGGGTCACATTGATGGTGAACTTCGCATGCGCATGAGGCGAGCGCAGCACCAGCGCGTGCATCGCAGCCGACGGCGCGTGGTCATCGGTGTAACGGCCCTTGCCGCGAATGAGGGCATCGTCTTCCTTGCGAAGGACGCTTTGACCGACGCCAAATTTGATGGGAGCCATCGTATCTCCGATTGCGGTTGAAGATTTCGCGCCAGATCATGATCGATTGGATCATGATCTGATCTCTTTGTTTGAGCATGATCTTTTCGGAAAACCGGTTTCCACTTTTCCGGATCATGCTCTATATTGCAGCGGATCGCGCGGAAGCGCAAAGGGTTTAGCTGCGCACCAGCGACCTGAGCCAGCCCTTGCCGAATAGCAGCAGGATCGATCCGGCATAAACTACCGTACCGACGACGATCAGCAACAATAGCGCAGCCTCATCGCGAAGCATGCTCAGTTGCGCAAAGTGCAGGCTTGCGTAGCTAGCGGCAAACCACAGTGCTGCCCCGAGCACCGCGCCGCACACAACAAACTTCGCCAGCGATTGCACCAGCGCCTTGTCGAGATCGAGGTACCCTGCCCGCACCGCGAAGCCGAGCACCAGCAAAAGATTGATCCAGGCGCCGACCGCCGTCGCCAGCGCAAGGCCGACCTGCGCCAGCGATCCTACCAGCGCAATTTTCAAGGCGACATTGGCGGCGACCCCGGTCAGCGCCGCCTTCACCGGCGTTGCGGTATCCTTGCGGGCGTAAAAGGTTGCGACCGCACTGCGGATCAGCACGAACGGAATCAATCCGAAGGCGTAGGCGGCAAGCGTAGCACCAGCGGCCGCGGCGTCGGTCTTCGAGAACGCTCCGCGTGCGAACATCGCCCGCGTGATCACGTCGGGGACCGTCAGGAACGCGGCCACGAAGGGTACCGAAAACAGCAGCGTAAAATCGAAGGCGCGCCGCTGCGACGCCATCGCGCCGGCGTGATCGTCGGATGTCAGCCGCCGCGACATCTCGGGCAGCAAGACAGTGCCGATGGCGATACCGATCACACCGATCGGCAACTGATTGAGGCGGTCGGCGTAATACAGCGCCGACAGCGCGCCGGCAGGAAGAAAGGTGGCGATGATAGTGTCGGCAAACAACGCGACCTGCGTTCCCATCGAGCCGAGCGTCGCGGGACCGAGCGCCCGGAAAAATGCGCGGACATCTTCATCGAGCTTGAGCGGCGCGAACCGCGGCAGACCACCATGAAGTGCGAGATCGCCGGCCAGCAAAAAATATTGCAGAAAGCCGGAAATCAGCACGCCCCACGCCGCGGCGTGGCCTGCTCCGGGAAACAGCGCAGCCAAAGCCAGCGTCATCATCATCGACAGGTTCAGAAAAATCGACGCCGCCGCGGCGCTGGCGAACCTGTGCATGACGTTGAGCATGCCGCCATAAAGCGTCACCAGCGTGATCAGCAGAAGATAGGGAAAGGTGATGCGTGTCAGTTCGATCGCGAGCCGCCGCTGTTCCGCATCATCGGTGAAACCCGGTGCGAGAATGCTCATCGCCTGCGGCATGAACAGCCACGCTACGACGAGCAGAACAAGTTGCGAGCAAAACAACAGGGTGAAGATACGGCCGGCAAACAATCGCGCCGATTCTTCGCCGCGTTCGCCATGCACATGCGCGTAGGCCGGCACGAACGCCGCATTGAACGCCCCTTCCGCGAAAATCGCCCGGAAGTGATTGGGCAAGCGAAAAGCCACGAAAAAGGCGTCCGCGACCGGCCCGGCGCCGAGAATGGCCGCGAGCATGATGTCGCGCGCGAAGCCAGTCAGCCGCGAAAGGAGCGTGTAGCCGCCGACGGTGAAAATACGACCGAGCATCAGCCGCTTCTACAGCATGCGGCGGCGCTTCAAAACGGCGAAATCAGGAAGATAATGCGCCACGCACAGCCTCGATGACCCGATCCTGCGTCGGCTCATCGAGATAGGCATGCATCGGCAGGCTGATGACGTCGTCGGAGAGCTTTTCACAGACCGGCAAGCCGCCATCGGCGACGGGGAAATCCCGATAGGCGGTCTGCTGATGCATCGATTTGACGTAATAGATCGCGGTCGGAATGCCCTGCGCCTTCAACGCCGCGGCGAAGCCGTCGCGATCAACGCCTTTCGGCAGCCGGATCGTATATTGCGCCCAGACCGAGGTGCATCCACTGGCCAGATGCGGAACGGTCACCACATTGCCAAGCCCTCGTGCATATCGCTCCGCGACCTTGTTGCGTGCGGCGATCTCGTCCTCGAAGATCTTCAGCTTCTCGATCAGGACGGCAGCTTGCATGGTGTCGAGCCGCCCGGTGAGCCCGAGACGAACATTGTCGTACTTGTCCGAACCCTGACCGTGGACGCGGACGCTGCGCAGCGTCGCGGCGAGTTCGGCATCGTCGGTGAAGATCGCGCCGCCGTCGCCAAAACAGCCGAGCGGCTTGGCCGGGAAAAAGCTGGTCGCGGTGACCAGACCGAAAGTGCCGAGACGGCGGCCCTTGTAGCTTGCGCCGAAGCCTTGCGCGGCGTCATCGAGAATGAACAAGCCCTCGGCTTCCGCGACGGCGCCGATGGCATCATGGTCGGCGCTTTGCCCGAACAGATCGACGGGAATCACCGCTTTCGGCTTGAGGCCGAGCTTGGTCGCGGTCGTGATGCCACGTTTCAGCGAATTGACGTCCATGTTGAAGGTGGCTTCATCGACATCGACGAACACCGGCGTCGCGCCGGTCAGCGCCACCGCCTCGCCGGTCGCACAGAACGTAAACGACGGACAAAGTACCGCGTCACCCCGGCCGACGCCCTTCGCCATCAGCACCATCAGCAGCGCGTCGGTGCCGCTCGCACAGCTCACGACGTGCTTCGCCCCGCTGAAATCAGCAAGCAGCGCCTCGAGCTGGGTCACTTCCGGGCCGTTGATGAACTGGCAATGCGCGAGCACCCGCCCGACCGCCTCATCGATGGATTTTCCGAGCCGACGGCGTTGCGCGCCGATATCGATAAAGGGCACGGGTTCTATAGTCATGTGCTGGTTCATGGAGCCTTCAAGTGCTGAGATTGTCTTAGCCTGCGACGCGGCGCGGTCCCTTGCGGGCGGATGCGGCTGCGGCGGGCCTTGCAGGAGTTTCCAGGCAACGGGTTGCGATCTCAAGGCTGGCCACGCCTTCGTCGCCAGTCACCGCAGGAATGCCGCCGGAACGAACCGCGCCGATGAACGCGATCAATTCGGCGCGCAACGGCTCGTCATGGCCGACGGGGAGATGGCGCATCGAGTAGCTGCCATCCGGCTGGAAGCCGAAGCACTCGGTGACCTGACGGGTAAGAAGATCGCCCATGACGTACTTGCCGCGGGTGGCGACCGTCACGCTGCGCGCCTTGAACGGCGTCAGCCAGTTGGTGTTGATATGCGCGAGCACGCCGGAGGCGGTACGGAACTGCAGCAGCGCGATGTCCTCGCGCTCGGCGACAGCACTGGAGAGCTGCGGCTGCACCTCCACAATATCCGACTCGGTGAACCAGCGGATCAGATCGATGTCGTGCACGGCGAGGTCGATGACCACGCCGACGTTCGACATGCGTGGCGGAAACGGGCCCACCCGGGTGATCGCGATCGAGAGGATATCCTCGCCCGATATCGCCTGCTTGATGGCGGCGACGGCCGGGTTGAAGCGCTCGACATGTCCCACCATCAGCGTCACGCCGGCGCGGCGGGCCGCCGCTACGATGTCGCGTCCCTCTTCGACAGAGGACGCGATCGGCTTTTCGACCAGCACGTGAATGCCCTGCTCGATGCAGGCGAGCGAGATTTCGTGATGAAGATGCGTCGGCGCGGCGATGGTCACGGCGTCCACGCCTTCCGCGATCAGTTCGTCCAGACCTGCGAAGGTCCGGCAGCCCGCCAGATCGGTGGCGCGCGCCCGATGCGCCGGCAACGGATCGACCACCCCAACCAGCGTCGTATCCGGCAAGCCGGCCAGCACGCGGGCATGATTGCTGCCCATGACGCCTGCGCCGATGACGCCCATGCGCAGCGAACGTTTCGCATCGGCTTTCACACCCGACACGGACCCTTTGGAATTCATCCCGTCGACCCCGGTAATATCTTCGCCACGAACGCCCCAGCGCTCTCCTAGCACGCCGCCACAGATGTGGCGAATATCCGGCAACCTTCCCAGACACGTTTTAAGTCAAAAAATTACACATTCTGCCGCGAAAGGGTGCTGGATGTGGCCTGAAAGGACTCGATTCGAACCGAAGTGATCCCGTTTTACCCCTCACGAGCGCTGGTAATCGTCCTCGATGCGGATGATGTCGTCCTCGCCGAGGTAGCTTCCGGTCTGGACCTCGATCAGTTCCAGCAGAATCTTGCCGGGATTTTCCAGCCGGTGGACCGCGCCGATCGGGATGTAGATCGATTCGTTCTCATGCACGATCTTGACGAGTTCGTCGACCGTCACGCGCGCGGTGCCGCGCACCACGATCCAGTGCTCGGAGCGATGATGATGCTTTTGCAGCGAAAGCCGCTCGCCCGCCTTCACCGTGATGCGCTTGACCTGATGACGATCGCCATTGTCGACCGACTGATACGATCCCCAGGGACGATGCACCCTGAGATGATCTTCGGTAACCTGAGGTGCGACGGTCTTCAGCTTTGCGACCAGCCGCTTCAACCCGTTGGCGTCTTTCTGACGAGACACCAGCACGGCATCCTGGGTGGCCACGACCACCAGATCGTCGACCCCTTCCAGCGCGACCAGCGCCTTGTCGGTCGAAACATTGCAGTTGCGCGAATCCTCGAACACGGCAGCGCCTTGCGCGGCGTTGCCCTGGCCGTCCTTGTCCGACAGTTCCCACACCGCGTGCCAGGAGCCGACATCGGACCAGCCGCATGCCACCGGCACCACTGCGGCGCGCGAGGTTTTTTCCATCACCGCATAATCTACCGAAATGGCTTTCGCCCTGGCGAAAGCTTCGGGGTCCAGCGTGACAAAGCCAAGGTCGCGTCCGGCCTTTGTCACTGAATCGGTGACGGCTTGCACGCTTTCGGCATCGACGTCGCGGTATTCATCGAGCAGCACGGAGGCGCGAAACATGAAGTTGCCGCTGTTCCAGAGATAGCCGGCCTTGATGTAACCGGCCGCGGTCACGGGATCTGGTTTTTCCACGAACTTGGCAACCGAGCGGACCTCGCCGGAAATGACGTCGCCCGGGCTGATATAGCCGTATTCGGTGGCGGCACGTTCGGGCTTGACACCGAAGGTCACGAGGCGTCCCGCATCGGCCGCGACGAGACCCTGGCGACAGGCGGCGACAAAGGCGTCGGTATCGCGGACGACATGGTCGGCGGCAAGCGCGAGCACCACGGCGTCGCTGTCGCGTGTCTGCGCAAATACCGCACCGGCGGCAATCGCCGGACCGGAATCCCGCCGCATCGGCTCCAGCAGGACATCGGCCTCGCGCCCGATCGCGGCCAATTGCTCGAGCACCATGAAACGATACGCCGTATTGGTGATGACGATCGGGCGCTCGAACAGCGTCGCATCCGATACCCGCAAGATCGTATCCTGAAAGGTCGAGCGCACCCCGAACAACGGCAAAAATTGTTTCGGGTGGACCTCGCGGGAAGCCGGCCACAGCCGCGTTCCGGCGCCGCCGCACATGATCAGTGGTACAATTCGTCTGTCCATCGGCGCCTCAAACCTTGTAATGGTCGCGATACCACGCGACGAAATCACGAATACCATCCTCGATAGGCGTCTGCGGACTGAAGCCGACGTCTCGCATCAGATCCCCGACATCGGCGAAGGTTTCGGTGACATCTCCGGGCTGCATCGGCAACATATCCTTTACCGCCGCGCGGCCCAACTCCTTCTCCAGAAGCGTCACCACATACATCAGTTCTTCCGGATGCTGATTACCGACATTGTAGATTCGCGCCGGCGCGCCCCCCGCGGGCTCGGTATTGGGGATGTGATCGACAAGCCGCGATACTACACGGGTGACGGCATCGATGTGGGTGAAGTCGCGGCGCATCTTGCCATAGTTAAAAAGCCTGATCGGGGCGCTTTCAAGAATGGCCTTGGCAAACAGAAAGATCGCCATATCGGGCCGTCCCCAGGGCCCGTAAATGGTGAAAAATCGCAAGCCCGTGACCGGGAGCCGATAGAGATGGCTGTAGGAATGGGCCATCAATTCGTTGGCCTTTTTCGTCGCGGCATAGAAACTGACGGGACAATCGGTCTTGTCCTCGACAGAAAACGGCACCTTTGTGTTGGCGCCATAGACCGAGGATGACGACGCATACACTAGATGACGGCATTCATTATGCCGGCATCCTTCCAGAACATTGGCAAAGCCTTCGAGATTGGCGTCGACATAAGCATGAGGATGATCGACCGAATGGCGCACGCCGGCCTGGGCCGCGAGGTGAATGACATTCGCAAACCGATGTTTTGCAAACAGCGAAGCCATTGCCGAGCGATCCGCAAGATCTATCCGCACGAAACCAAACCGCGAATTCTCGCGCAGGATATTCAGCCGCGCCTGCTTCAGTGCAGGGTCGTAGTAATTGTTCAGATTGTCCAGACCGACAACATTTCGACCTTCAGCCAGCAACTCGCGGGCGACATGAAAGCCGATAAAACCCGCTGCACCTGTCACCAATATTGTCTGATCTGACATCGTATCCTCAAGTGCATCGGCCGTACCGACCGGGCCTCTTTACCCGTCGTATTAAGGGTGCCGCAATACCCGTTTGCGCGGCTATTGCCAGATTGCTGCCAAAACCATACCAAAGCGGATAAACCGGCGCGCGTCCGTCGGATTGCGGTCTTTACGGCACCATCCTCAAACCTGACGAACGCGGACGACATGCGCCGGATCCTGCTTTCGACAATAAAAATCCTTATTTCCGTTGCGCTTTTATATTTCGCGCTGCGCAACGCGAATTTTTCTAACCTCGCGTCGCGTATCGATATCTCGAGCCTGGCTTGGATCGGGTTGGCAATCCTCGTGACATTCCTGCAGGTGTTTATCGGCGCGCTGCGTTGGCGCGAAATCAGCGCGGATTGCGACGCTCCGCTCACGACGACGCAGGCGATGCGCTTCAATCTGATCGGATCATTCTTCAACCAAACACTGCCATCCGCGATTGGCGGCGATGCCGTTCGACTTTGGCTCGTCGCGCGCAGCGGCTCGGGATGGCGCGCCGCAACCTATTCCATCTTCGTTGACCGCGCCATTGGCCTGATCGCGCTTGCGATCCTCGTGGTCGCGAGCCTGCCATGGAGCTACAACCTGATCCGTGATCCCGAGGGCCGGTCGGCGCTGTTGTTGGTCGATTTCGCAGCGCTCGCGAGCGGGGTTGGATTTCTCGTTCTTGGCAGGTTGCCCTGGCCCTGGCTGAAACGCTGGTGGGGCACGCATCACCTTCACGCCTGCGCCGTGATCACGAACCGGGTGATTTTCAGCAGGGAGCGTGGGCCAACGATTGCGGTGCTGTCGTTACTTGTTCACGTTCTTGCTGCGGTCATTGCCTGGTGCGTGGCGCGATCGATCGCAGCGCCCGTGGTGTTCGGGCAGGTTTTGCAGCTGGTCCCACCGGTGATGCTGATCACCATGCTGCCGATCTCGATTGCCGGCTGGGGTGTCCGCGAAGCCTCCATGGGACTGGTGTTCGGCGCCGCCGGCTTGCCAACGAGCGAAGGTGTCAACGTATCGCTGTTGTTTGGTGCGGTATACTTCATCGTCGGTGCATTCGGCGGACTGGTATGGATTTTCAGTGCCGAAAAGGCAGCACAAGGCGCGACGCCGATCGAAGTTCCTGAGTGACGGCCACATTGTGTAGAATGACTATTTCCGAGTTGCTCCTACAGCTTTTCGCCGTCCTCGCTGCAGCGGTTCTTTCGGCTGGTATGACGAGGGCTATCCGACCATTGCTTTTGCGACACGCGCTGGCCAGACCAAATGCGCGGTCTTCGCATCGCGTTCCCACCCCTCAGGGGGCGGGCATTGCAGTGATCGCGGCAACGCTGGTGGTCGCCGGCGCCATCATGGCCTGCGTTGGCGCGACAGAACTGAAGATCCCCGCCGCGATTTTCGGCGCGTCGCTATTCATCGCAACGGTGGGCTTCGCCGACGACGTCAAGTCCATCCGGGTATTACCGCGACTGATACTGCAGGCTTTGGCCGTCGCCGCGATCGTCGTTACGGCATCCAGCGATCTCAGGATCGTGCCGGCCTGTCCGCTCTGGATCGAACGCGGCCTGCTTTTGCTTGCGGGCCTTTGGTTTGTGAATCTGGTCAACTTCATGGACGGGTTGGACTGGATGACGGTCGCCGAGGTCGTGCCGATCACCGGCACGCTGGTGATACTCGGCCGGCTGGGTGAGTTTCCCCCCTCGGCAACCCTTCTTGCCGCGGCGCTCTTCGGCGCGATGATCGGATTTGCGCCGTTCAACCGTCCGGTGGCGAAAATCTTTCTCGGGGACGTCGGCAGCCTGCCGATCGGTTTGTTGCTTGGCTGGTGTTTATTGCAGCTGGCCTATGACAAGCACTTCGCCGCAGCGCTGCTGCTGCCGCTCTACTATTTGTTCGACACCACCGCGACCTTGTTGCGCCGGCTGGCCAACCGCGAGCCATTCTGGGCGGCTCACCGGTCGCATTTTTACCAACGCGCGACCGACAACGGCTTTACGGTGTGGCGCGTGGTAAGCGAAGTGTTTGCGCTCAACGTTGGTCTTGCGGTCTTGGCGATCGCATCGACCAAGACGCAATCGTCAGCGGCAAATATTCTTTTTTTGGCCCTTGGAAGCGTTGCCGTCGGTTTTGTGCTGCACCGATTTTCACGACAACGATAGCTGTGTTCCTCAAGATTCATAAGAGGTCACACAGTCGCTTCGATTGCCGAAACCGAACCGAACTCGGGGACCGCGTCCTTTAAGACTTCCTCAATGGCGGCGCGATCGTCCTTCTCGATCGCCCGTTCCAACGCTTCGATCCACTTTCGCAACGCTGGCATCGGCGGCTCGTTTGGCTTTGCTGCCATGATTCCGGCAATCCCGATCTCGATGCTAGGCTCTTCATGGGTAAACAGGATTTCGTTCAGTCGCTCTCCCGGTCTCATCCCGGTGAACTCGATCTCGATATCGTGGCCAGGCTGCAGGCCCGATAGCCGGATCATCCGTTCGGCAAGATCAACGATTTTGACCGGCTGCCCCATGTTGAGCACATAGACCGAAACGTCCGGGCGTACCGGAGTCAGGGCGTGCGTCGCCGCGGTGATCACCAAATCACAGGCCTCGCGGATGGTCATGAAATACCTGACCATATCAGGATGCGTGACGGTCACCGGCCCACCCGCCTCAATTTGCGCCTTGAATTTTGGGACCACGGATCCGTTCGATGCCAGCACGTTTCCGAACCTAACCGAAATCAGCCGCATTCGCGGTTTGCCGTCGGACCGGGACGCCAGCTCGCGATCGAGTGCCTGGCAATACATCTCGGCAAACCGCTTGGTCAGCCCCAACATCGAAACCGGTTCGATCGCCTTGTCGGTCGAGATCATGACCATCGCCTTCGCGCCTGCGGCCAAAGCAGCATCGGCTACGATGGCCGAACCAAAGATGTTGGTCTTGACCCCTTCGCTCCAATCCCGTTCGAGAATCGGCACATGCTTGAGCGCCGCGGCATGGAATACGATGTCCGGCTTAAACTCGTTCATCAGCCGTTGGATGCGTTCACGGTCACGAATGTCCGCAATGCGACCTGCGATCACAGCTTTGCTTTTCTGCGTCGTCAGGGTTTCGATAGCGGCATAGAGTGCGGGCTCGGAATTCTCGATCACAAGCAATCTTGCGGCGCCAAATGTCACGACGCGATCGCAAATCTCCGAACCGATCGAACCCCCACCGCCGGTGACAATGACCGCTTTGTCCTTCACCAGAGCCTCGAGCCGAGCGTAGTCGATCTTTTCGCTCGGGCGCAATAATAAGTCTTCGACCGCGACCGGGGTCAGGCGCGGCGCCTCGCCGCTCTCGAGCGACGGAAGACGACTGACGATCAACCCAAGCCGACGCGCGATCATCAGAACGGATTCGGGATGCGCCTCAGGTTCGAACGCAGACGGCGCCATCACTACGCGCGCGACCGGTTTTTCCCGTCTCGCCAGATCGCGTATAATGTCCTCAATATCGTCGATTCCGCCCAGTACAGGAATATTTCGAATCAACTGTCCACGATCCGCTCGCGACGGCGACAATAGACCGACGGGCCACAGCCGTTTGACGGCACCACTTTCAATTCCGCGCAAGAGAATTTCGACGTCGGCGGCGCGGCCAATCAGCAGGGTCGGCGACGCGTCCTCTGTCCGTGCATGATGAAGCGCCCGCGTGTAGCGAAAATAGCGGTACGCAAAGCGCAATGCGCTCAGGGAAAACACTTCGAGAAACCAATAGAGAACGATAGTGACCTTGCCGAGAAAGAAGCCCCCATAGACATTCGGCGCCACGAAAATGTAGTCGAGAACCAGCAGGGCGACCGTCAGCACCGTAGCCGTGCGTAGGATATTCAACGCATCGGGCAACGAAATGAAGCGCCATTTCGTGGTGGTCAGATTGAAGACATAGCAAACGACAACGCTAAACGCGACGAAATACGGAAGAATACGCAGCAGAAGCGGCAGGCGGCTCAGGAAAGATTCGCCACCATCGAAGCGCAGATAAAAGCTGGCGAGAACCGCAAACGTCGTCGCCAACGCGTCGTGAATCGCGATCAGCAAGTTACGATACGTCAGATTTGATAACCGCGTCATTTCAGTGACCCCTCACCACGAAATATCGGGTTTGAGAGATTCCCGCGGTTGCTAGCTTATCTCTCTCATGCGTGCCAGCCGTCACAGCTTGGCCGATCTTGTCACTTCCGCATCGCCCAATCTGGTCTTCAGCGCCATTCCACCCGCTACGCCCACTCCCAGAACATACATCCATCCCTCGTGAAAATCGAACAGATGCGAGTTCAAGAGTGAGCTCACGACGTTCTGCACTACGACAAGCAGCCCGATCCACGAGGAAAGCTTCGTCCCACGGAATAGAAGGAGGTGGCAAAACCACATGGCATAGAGCACAAGGCAACCAAGCAGGCCCCACTGCACGGCCACATTAAGCGTCTGATTGTGTGGGTTGCCGATTACGTCGGCCGAAGCGCCGCTCTGGCCAATCGCCTCGCGTTCGAACAAATGCTTGGTCGATCCCGTGCCGTTGCCTAACAACGGAGCGTTGGCAAAAAAATGTAGCGATTTGCGCCAATATTCAAGGCGAAGTCCGGTCGAGCTCGCAGCGTTTTTCTCATGATAAGTTTGATACTCGACCGCGACGGCCTCGACCCGGTCCCGCAAATATGGCGAGGTGATCCAAATTAGTGTCGCGGCTGCCACAGTTCCGGCAAACAGCAGAACCATCGCGCGCCGGCTGAGATACAACCTCGCGAACAGCACCAGCAGGACCGGAATGTAGACCAACGCCGTTCGTGCCGACACGACGAACATCATGTTGGCAAAAAAACCGAGCATCAGTGCAGTGCAGGCCGCAGCCAGCGCGAACCGCCGGTGATCGACTAACAACAGGACGAGGGGGGCCAGCGCAAACAGGCACAGCGCAAATTCCTGAGTTTGGTCGATGTAGTTCTTGACCGGAACGCCCGGACTCGCGGTCGATGCAATCTTGAATTCCGGTGCGAACAGCACGATCCACGAGAGTCCCATCAAAAGCGCGCAGGAAAGGAGAAAGGCAGCGAACACCCAGATGGCACGCTGCGAACGTTCGAAGTGATAAAGCAAAAACGGAATTGCGAGCAATTTAGCTACCGGGTTGATCCCATGAAGCCTGGCGGGCCACGGACTATCCGCCCATAATGTTCCGACGACAGCGAGCGCGAAAAACGCCAGCGGCAGCGCGCTAGCGGGTCGCGTCAACGAGCTCAGAAAAGCCCGCGGATCGAGCGTCGGGATCAGCACGAGAAACCAGAGCACCATGAAGATGGCGACGCCGGACGTCGACCACGGCAGCACCATCGCAACCAGAACCGCTAATACATCGACCGCCAAGGTTCGCGCAGCCGGATCGCGCCACGCTCCGAAAGTAGCCCTCGCGGGGCTCAATGCGCTTCTGCTCATGCCTTCGGTCACGGATTGCTCTCACGCGCGCGATTGACGAGGGATGTCGTACTGAAGCCGGGCAAGATATCGACCAGCCGCACTTCGCCGCCATAGGCTTCGACGATCTCGTGGCCGACAACCTGCTCGCGGGTATAGTCGCCCCCCTTCACCAGCACGCTCGGCTTGATCTGCGTGATCAACTTGATCGGCGTATCCTCTCCAAAGAGTACGACCAGATCGACCGCCTCCAGCGCCGCCAGCACTTCCGAGCGCGCGCGCTCGTTCTGCACCGGACGGTCCTCGCCCTTGAGCCGCTTCACCGAAGCATCGCCGTTCAACCCGACGATCAGCCGGTCGCAGGCGCCACGCGCCGCCGTCAGCAGCTTGACGTGTCCGGGATGCAGAATATCGAAACAGCCATTGGTGAATCCGACCCGCAAACCCTGCTTTCGCCAATCCAGAAGATGCGCATCGAGTTCGCTATTATCAGCGACGATCTTTTCTTCAGCCGCAAGGAAAGCATGCGGCAGAATTTTACGTCGCAATTCCGGTGCCGTCACAATGGCGGTGCCTTTCTTGCCGACCGCGACCGCTGCCGCCGCGTTCGCCATCCGCAAGGCGGTTTCCCAATCAGCTCCCGCCGCAAGCGCCACCGCGAGCATCGCAGCGACGGTATCGCCCGCGCCTGAGACATCGCGCACCTTGACCGGATGGGCCGGGACATGAATGGCCTCGCCCTTGCGCGGCACCAGGGTCATGCCGTGCTCACTTTGCGTCACCAGCATGGCTTCGCAGTCCGCGAGCTGCATCAGATCCTGCGCGGCATCGGCGATACCCTGTTCGGTGTCGGCGCGGCTGCGGGTCGCCTCGGCAAATTCCTTGCGATTGGGCGTCAGCAGCGTCGCACCGCGATAGATCGCGAAATTGGCGCTCTTGGGGTCGACGATCACGCGCTTGCCGAGTTTTCGCGCGGCGTCGATGATGTTGCGGATCACCCGAGCCGTCAGCACGCCCTTGGCATAGTCGGACAACAACACGATATCCGCGCGCGGCAACAGCGGCAGAATGGCGTCGATCAATTTCTGCTCGGTATCCGTGGAAGCCGGCGCGGCCAGTTCCCAATCCGCGCGCAGCATGTGGGTGGAGAAGTGTTCGGATACGAAGCGCACCTTTCGTGTCGTCGGCCGCGCAGAATCGCAAACCAGCACGCTTTCGATCAGGCTTTCCTGCGCCAGCGCCGCTTTCAGTTTCGCGCCCGCCTCGTCCTCGCCGATCAGCCCGGCGAAGATGCAGCGCGCTCCGAGTGAGGCGATGTTGCGCGCGACATTGCCGGCGCCGCCGATATTGGTCTCGGCGCGCTGGACCGCGATCACCGGCGCAGGGTCCTCCGGCGAAATCCGCGATACCTCGCCATAGACGAATTCGTCGAGCATGAGGTCGCCGACGCAGAGCACCGTCTGGCGGGTGATCGCATGCGACAGGGTATCAAAATCGAACATATGTTCCCGTTACCTGTTGCGCCATTCAGCGGAAACGATCGGCGCGGTCGAGGAAGCCCCTGACGTAGGTTTCGACCGCATCTTCCAGCGCCGTGAAGCCGCCGTTATAACCGGCACGCTGCAGCCGATCGACATCGCTTTGGGTGAAGTACTGGTAGCTGCCGCGGATCTGTTCGGGCATGTCGATATATTGGATATTCGGAGCGGTGCCGAGCGCGGCATAGGCCGAGAGCATCAAATCCTTGAAGCTTCGCGCCTTGCCGGTTCCGACGTTGAAGATGCCGCTGACCGACGGTGTCGCCAACAGCCACATCATCACCCGCACCACATCGTCGACATAAATGAAATCGCGCCGCTGATCGCCATCAGTGATGCCCTCGCGATGGGACTTGAACAGTTGCACCGGCCGGTTCGCCCTGACGTCATCGAAGCGGCGCGCAAGCACGCTCATCATCGTGCCCTTGTGATATTCATTGGGGCCGAACACGTTGAAAAACTTCAGGCCCGCCCATTGCGGCGGCAGCTTCTCGCCTTGGGCCAAGCGCTCGGCGACGGCCATGTCGAACAGATGCTTGCTCCAGCCGTACAGATTCATCGGCCGCAATGCCTTCAGCGCCGATATCGACGGGTCGTCGCGAAAGCCCTGCGCGCCATCACCGTAGGTCGCTGCGGATGAGGCATAGATGAACGGGGTCGCATGAACAGTGCACCAATCGAGCAGCCGCATCGACAGCCGGAAATTTGTCTCGATCACGAGATCGCCGTCGGTTGCCGTGGTTTCCGAGATGGCGCCGAGATGGATGACGGCATCGAGCCGGCGGCCGCTCAGCCAGGCCGGCAATTCCGCCGGCGGCACGATGTCCGCGAGCTGGCGCTTGGCGAGGTTGCGCCACTTGCCGTCATGGCCGAGCACGTCGCAAACCGCCACGTCGGCGCGGCCCGCGTCATTCAGCGCGGTCACGAAGTTCGATCCGATAAAACCGGCACCCCCGGTCACCAGCAACATGAAGGTCCCTGCCCTGATTTGTGCGTGCCAGCTTTGCCCCAGTCCCGCCCGGCAAGCAACGTGGGTCACGAAGGTGGCCGCTCCATCTGCATGCCCGGCTTTACCTCCCGACGGGGAGCGGTTACCGACAGGACCAACGCGCCCCGGCCAGCCCTTACAAAAACATGAATACAGATTCACCAATACGCTTGAAGGAGACTATAGAGCCGGACGATACCCGGCCGATCCTCATCGTCCCCTATATGTGGATCGGTGACTTCGTACGGGGCCATACGGTGGTGCGCGTTCTGAAGCAACGCTGGCCGAACCGCCCGATCGATCTCCTGGTGACCTCCCTGTGCGCTCCGCTGGTCGACTACATGCCCGGCGTCCGCTCAGGCATCGTCTGGGACCTGCCGCGCGGCCGGCTTGCGGTCGCCAAACAATGGGGTCTGGCGGCACGGTTGCGCGCCGGGAACTACGGCACTGCGCTGATCCTCCCCCGTACCTGGAAATCGGCGATTGCGCCGGCGCTGGCCGGCATCCGAGAGCGGGTCGGCTTTGTCGGGGAAGCCAGATTCGGCCTGCTCAATCAGTGGCGCTGGGGCGAAAAGGCATTGCCCCGCTTCATCGACAAGAACGCCGCACTGGCGCTGCAAGATGGGGCTCCGTTGCCGCCGGAATGGCCGGTGCCGCAGCTTCATGTTGCCGCCGAGGAAACCGCCCGCTGGCGGCAAGCGACCGGGCTGGGCACTGGTTCCGCGGTGGCACTGGCTCCGGGGTCGGTCGGCGCGTCCAAGCGCTGGACTTATTATGCGGAGGCCGCGCGCCTCCTGGCCGAACAAGGACTCGACGTCTGGGTGGTCGGCGGCCCCGGCGAGAAGGCGCTGGCGGCGGAGATCGTTGCCGCGGGCGGACCTCGTGTCCGCGACCTCACCGGCGCCGATCTGCGCAACGGCATTCTCGCCATGGCGGCGGCCGACATCGCGATCTCGAATGATTCGGGTTTGATGCACATCGCCGCCGCGATCGGGACCCCGACCATGGGCATCTTCGGCCCGACCAGCCCTTATCATTGGGCGCCCCTGAACGGACTTGCGGCGACGGTCCAGACCAAAACGGTGGTGCCGTGCCAGCCGTGCCACCGTCCGGTCTGCACCATGAACGATCATCGCTGCATGCGCGACATTCCGGCATCCGATGTGGTTGCCATCGCCGGCCGCGTGCTGGGCGAAGCCAGGGTAAAGCTGCAATGAGCGTCATCGATTCTACCCGTTCCAGGCCCGCCGCATTCCTCGACCGCGACGGCGTCGTCAACCACGACGATGGCTTCCTGGGTACGAGCGACCGGATTCGCTGGATGCCGAATGCGGCGAAGGCGATCCGCCGCCTCAACGACGCCGGATATTTTGTTTTCTTCTTCACCAATCAGTCCGGCGTGGCGCGCGGTTTCTTTACCGAGGATCATTTGCGCACCCTGCACGACTGGATGCGCACTGAGCTCGCCGCCGAGGGCGCACGGATTGACGATATCCGATATTGCCCGCATCATCCCGGCGGGTCGGTTGCCGGCTATCTTGAGGACCACCATTGGCGAAAGCCGAGCCCCGGCATGATCCTCGATTTGATGGAACATTGGCCGGTACGGCACGACGGCAGTTTTGTCATTGGCGACCGCGCAACCGATATCGAAGCTGCCGAAGCCGCTGGCTTGCCGGGCTTTCTGTTTGCAGGCGGCGACCTCGACGCATTTGTCGCTGACGTGATGGCTCAGACCACCGCGCGATAAACCTTCGCGATCCGGTTTGCTTCCGCGTCGAGGCTGAATTGCGCCAGCACCCGTGCCCGCGCGCGGGCGCCCATCGCGGCGCTCGATGCGGGATCGCGCATCAGCGGCTCCAGCGCTGCGACAAGCGCATCGACATCGCCCGGCGGCGTCAGCACGCCGGTCACGCCGTCTTCGACCACCAGTTCAGCCGCGCCCGCGCGCGACGCCACCAGCGCCGCGCCCACTGACATCGCCTCGATCATCGTCAATCCAAACCCTTCATTGCGCGACGTGAAAGCGTAGATCGTCAGCCGCTGGTACCAGCGCTGCACGTCTTCGATCGGCAGTTCGCCCGTGATGACGATGCGCGATGGCAGACCAGCGGCCTCGATCCGCTTTTTCAGATCATTGGCAAAGGCGGTCTGCTCCACGGCAACCGCGCCGACGATGACCGCCGTGAAATCCGGATAGCGCGGCAACAGCCTGCACATCGCGTCCACGAACACATCGGTGCCCTTCTGCGCGCGCACCCGGCCGAAGCAGCCGATCGCGTAACGGCCCGGCAATCCCGCTTCCGCGAACGCCGCCGCGCGATCGGCCGGCGGCGCGTAGCGATCGGTGTCGACGCCATGCGGAATCACCGTGGATTTGCGCTTGAGAAACGACGCCGAGATCTCACTGGTGGCGATGATCGCATCCATCCGCCTGATCAGCCACCGCGTGATCCAGGTGTGGTGCCGCTGCGCTGCCGAGGTGAAAATCAATTTCAATGGCCAGCCGAGCGTTCTTAGCAACACACCGACGATCATCTCATTGTTGCGCCGTGCGTGCCAGATCAGCGGCGTGCGGCGGCGCCACAATTTCGCGAGATCCGCCAGTCCAATTAACGCGATGCCGTCAGGCGCGTCGGAACCAAACCAGCCCGCGCGGAACATCTTCGCAAGTTTCGGCGCCACCATGCGATTGGTCGCGGTGACGCCCGAATAGCGCCTGTGCAGATTCGGCACGATCAGCTGCAGATTGTCAGCGGAATTGTTCTCGATCGGCACGACAGGCTCCGTTTCGTGCAGTTCCTATACGCAACATTAAGCATAGTGGCCAGTTCACTCACGCCGAAACCCACTCTTCACCGCGCAGCGGATAGCATCGCCCCAGCAAATTGGGAGATGGGTGAGCTCATGACTGTGCTTGTCACCGGCGGCGCCGGCTATATCGGAAGTCACATGGTTCATGCGCTGGCGGAAGCCGGCGAAAGCGTTGTCGTGATTGACAACCTGTCCACCGGCTTTTCGGCATTCCTGCCGGAAGGCGTTCCGCTGTTCATCGGCGATGCGGCGGATGAGAATCTCGTCGAGGGCGTGATCGCAGCGCATGGCGTCGAAAGCATCATTCATTTTGCAGGCTCGGTAGTGGTGCCGGATTCGATGCGCGATCCGCTCGCCTATTACCGCAACAACACCATGACCACGCGCAGCCTGCTGAACGCCGCGGTGAAATCCGGCATCAGCCGCTTCATCTTTTCATCGACGGCTGCGGTGTACGGCAATCCGGATCAGGTGCCGGTTCTCGAGAATGCACCGACGCGGCCGACGTCGCCTTACGGCTCATCGAAATTGATGACCGAAATCATGCTGCACGACGTCGCCTCCGCGCACGGCATGAACTATGTCGTGCTGCGTTACTTCAATGTCGCGGGCGCCGATCCGCTTTCGCGCATTGGATTGGCGACCGTCGGCGCGACACATCTGTTGAAGGTCGCGGTCGAGGCGGCGACCGGGCAGCGCGCCAAGATCGATGTGTTCGGAACCGACTATCCGACGCCGGACGGAAGCTGCATCCGCGACTTCATCCACGTCAGCGATCTGGCGCAGGCGCATCGCGCGGCGCTGTCCTATCTGCGCGATGGCGGAACCTCGGCAACGTTGAACTGCGGCTATGGCCGCGGCTACTCGGTGCTAGAGACCATCGAGACCGTGCGGCGCGTCTCCGGGCGCAATTTCGCGGTTCAATATGCCGCGCGCAGGCCCGGCGATGTCATGACCATGGTCGCGGATACCAGCCGGATCCGCAGCGTACTGGATTGGACGCCGCAATACGACAGTCTCGAGACCATCGCCGCGCATGCGCTGGCGTGGGAAGAGAAACTGTTCCAGGAACGCAGCGGCGACCTGCGGCACGCGGCGTCGGCCTAGAGCCGGTTCGGTTCTGATCAAATCAGAACCGGGCTCTAGATTTTTGTTTTGACGCGTTTTCTTCCCGCGAACCGGTACCCACTTCGCTCGAAAACGCTATAAATCTAGTTCGGCGCAAGTCCTGATTTGGCTTGAAAAACCCCGATATAGCGGGCAAGGAGACGGACGTTTCGCATTAACCCTGACGCGCGGGCGGATGCCTGCTTTTGCGCCGTCAATGGAACGCGGATGACCGAACTTCCAAAGAAAATCACCGACGATCCCTATGGCGCGGCGATCCTGATTCGCCGCCTGATCACGGAACAGGGAGCCGCCTACTGGCGGCGCTATCTGCAGGCGTTCGCGCTGATGGCGGTGTCGGCGGCCACCACCGCCGGATCGGCCTATCTGCTCGGCGAGGTCATCAACCAGGCCTATGTCGACAAGAACGTCCGCGGCATCGCCATCCTGTCCGGGGTCACGATCGTGATCTTCATGCTCAAGGGTGCGGCGACCTATGGGCACACCGTGATCCTGTCACGGATCAGCAATGCGATCCTGGCCAACAACCAGCGCCGGCTGTTCGCCAAGCTGATGAACGAAAACATCGCGTTCTTCTCGGAACGGCATTCGTCCGAATTTCTCGCGCGGCTGACGTCCGGCGCAAACTCCGTGACGCAAGTTCTCAGCCTCCTGATCAACGCGGTGGGGCGCGATCTGCTATCGCTGATCGCGCTGGTCGTGGTCATGGTGACGCAGGATCCGCTGATGTCGCTGCTCGGCTTCCTGGTCGCCCCGCCAGCCATGATCGTGCTGCGCAAGCTGGTAAAGCGGATCAAGGGTCTCGCCCACAACCAGTTCACCGGTACCGCCGACATCATGGAAACCATGCAGGAATCGCTGCAGGGCATCCGCACCGTGAAGGCATTCACACTCGAACAGACCATGCGCGACCGCATCGACGTCAGCATCAGCGCGGTCGAGCGCAATGCCAACAAGATGGCGGCGGTCTCCAACCGTTCGAGCCCGTTGATGGAGACACTGGGCGGTTTCGCCATCGCGGGCGGGCTGATGTATGGCGGCTATCGCGTGGTGGCGATGGGCGCCACGCCGGGCGAGTTCTTTTCATTCCTCACCGCGTTTCTGCTGGCCTATGAGCCGGCCAAGCGGCTGGCACGGCTGAACATCGAGTTGAACAGCAACCTGATCGGCGCGCGCAAGCTTCTGGAGATCGTCGACAGCCCTGCCACCGAGCCCGCCGATGACGACAAGCCGACATTGAAGCTGACCGATGCGCGGGTCGAATTGCGCGACGTCAGCTTTGCCTATCGTCCGAACGAGCCGGTGCTCAACCGCATGAGCTTTGTCGCCGAGCCCGGAAAAGTCACAGCGCTGGTCGGCCCGTCCGGCGGCGGCAAATCGACGGTGCTGGCGCTGCTGCTGCGGTTCTATGACGTGACCGACGGCGATATCCTGATCGACGGACAGGCCATTTCAGCGGTGTCGCGCGCCTCGCTCCGTCACCAGACCGCCTATGTCGGGCAGGATGTCTATCTGTTCCGCGACACCATTCGCGAGAACATCGCTTTCGGCAAAGTCGGTGCCAGCGAAGCCGAGATCGTGGCCGCCGCCAAGGCCGCCTGCGCGCACGAATTCATCATGGGCTTTCCGCTTGGCTACGACACCTCGGTGGGCGAACACGGCACGCAATTATCCGGCGGCCAGCGGCAGCGCATCGCCGTCGCCCGCGCGCTGGTGAAGAATGCACCGATCATCCTGCTCGATGAAGCCACCGCCGCGCTCGATTCGGAATCCGAACAGCAGGTGCAGGAAGCCATCGAGCATCTCTGCCAGAACCGCACCACCATCGTCATCGCCCATCGCCTGCACACCATCATGCACGCCGACGCCATCCTGGTGGTCGAGGGCGGCGAGATTGTCGAGCGCGGCCGGCATGACGACCTGCTGCGCCGTGGCGGCCGGTACGCCTCGTTCTTCCGCCTGCAACATCGCGACGCCGGCCCGCTCACACTGGCGCCGATCAGCGCCACCGCGTAAAGCTACCATCGATTTTCAGTCCCTAACCCCACCGAGACCCCTTCATGAACGCCACATCGTATGTCATTCCCGCCCTTCCGCAGCCTTCGATCGCCGTCGCGGGCGGTAGCAAAACATTTCCGGTTCGCCGCATCTGGTGCGTCGGGCGCAATTATCTCGAGCACATCCGGGAAATGGGAAATGACGAGCGCGCGCCGCCGTTTTTCTTCGCCAAGCACGCCGACATGATCGAGCCCGACGGCGCCACCATCCCCTACCCGCCATTGACCAAGGACTTGCATCACGAGGTCGAACTGATCGTGGCGATGAAGAGCGGCGGCCTCAACATCCCCGCCGACAAGGCGCTCGATCACGTCTACGGCTATGCCGTCGGCATCGACCTCACCCGCCGCGACCTGCAGCAGGCCGCACGCAAGAAGGAACGGCCGTGGGAGATCGGCAAATCCTTCGATCATTCCGCGCCCTGCTCCGCGCTGCAGCCGGCCTCGAAGATCGGTCACCCCGCCAAAGGCAAGATCTGGCTGTCGGTCAATGGCATCGAAAAGCAGAAAGGCGACCTCACCGAATTGATCTGGAGCGTGCCGGAGATCATCTGGCAGCTCTCGCAGCAGGTCGAGATCGGCGCCGGCGATATCATCATGACGGGAACGCCGGCCGGCGTCGCAGCACTATCGCCCGGCGACAAGATCGAATGCGGGGTCGATGGCATCGGCACGCTGAAGGTCGCGGTCGGCGAGCCGGCGGCCTGACGGCCCCGCCTGCCTCTCCGTCACAAGCAAAAGCCTCGGAACGCGTCCGGGGCTTTTTTGCGTGGTCGTTTATCGAGCCAGCGCTTGCAGGCCCTTGAAGGTCAGGCGCTTGGGGTCCTTCACACCAGCCAGGTAAAAGCTGCGGATGAAGGCTGTGACCGTATCGCGATCACAGTCGGTCAAGGCCATTACGGCATCGACGGCAATTCGCTGGGCGTCCATGGGCTTCCTCGTGCTGACAGCAGCCTCAAGCTGCACAGCGTAGGTGTCACCGGTTAATCCGGCGTTAACCGTTTTGTCAAAATCGCCGATTCGCCCCCGGGTGCGTATACGCAAAACGACGCATGGGACGTTACGGCGCAGGTTCCGCAGTTAGGGCCGCGCCGGCTGGCGTCGATCAATGTCCGGCATTCCGATCGAGATGGGCTGCCCGGTAAACGCCAGCGGGCAGAACCGTGTGTCCGTCCAGGATCAGATTGATTGCGACGTCGATGTTGCCGCGCGTGGCCTTTGAATACGGACACGCCTGATGCGCGGCGTCGACCACGGCCTGGGCAAGTTCGCGCTCAACGCCGGGCAGGCTGACGTTGAGGCGAGCACCGAGGAAGTAAGCGCCGTCAGCCAGGTTCAGGTCCACTTCGGCGTCGATAGCCAGATCAGCCGGGAGAGTGACCCTCATTTTGCGCGCCACGAGCCCCATCGCTCCTTCGAAACAGGCCGACCAACCAGCGGCGAACAATTGTTCCGGATTGGTGCCGTTGCCTGAGGTACCAGGGACCGAAAGCTTGATGTCGAGGCGGCCATCGGAGCTGCGGGAGACGCCGTTCTCCCGGCCGCCGGTGGTGTGGGTTTTGGCTGTAAACAACACTTTTCCGGGTTCAGTCATGGTGCGTTCCTTTTCGAGTTGGGTCGTGGTTCCCTGCAAAAAAAGTCTGTCACTCGCATCTAGTTTGAACTACGCCGCAGCCACCTGTGCGGCTAACGCCGATCAAGGATTGTCGGCGTCGATGACCGCTTCGGCAAAGGCCCGCGGGGCCTCTTGAGGCAGGTTGTGGCCGATGCCGCCCTTGATGGTCCGGTGGGTATATTTGCCCGAGAACTTGTTGCGATAGGATGCGGGCTCGGGGTGCGGCGCACCGTTGGCGTCGCCTTCAAGCGTGATCGTCGGCACGGTGATGCCAGGGCTTGCGGCAAGCCGCTTTTCCAGATCGTCATATTTCGGCTCGCCTTCAGCCAGGCCGAGCCGCCAGCGGTAATTATGGATCACGATGCTGACATGATCCGGGTTGTCGAAGGACGCAGCACTGCGATCGAACGTGGCATCGTCGAAGCCCCATTTCGGCGAGGCAATCTGCCAGATGAGCTTGGCAAAGTCGTGCCGATATTTGTCGTAGCCGGCCCGACCGCGTTCCGTGGCAAAATAATATTGGTACCACCATTGGAGCTCAGCCTTTGGCGGCAACGGCATCTTGCCGGCTTCCTGATTGCCGATCAGATAGCCGCTTACGGAGACCAAGGCCTTGCAGCGCTCCGGCCATAACGCCGCGATGATGCAAGCCGTCCGCGCGCCCCAGTCAAAACCGGCGATCGTCGCCTTTTCGATTTTGAGCGCATCCATCAGAGCGATGATATC
>JAQGKC010000413.1 GCA_028290305.1 Bradyrhizobium sp. | reverse complement strand
GTCGCGCTGGGCTCGACGAAGTCACGGAAGCGAGCTGTCCGACAACTTGCGAAGCAGGGTTGTGTCTCTTCTTAAGTGGCTTCTGTCCAGGCTCAGCCATCTCAGCAGATCGGGCGGCGCGCCACTGCAGGAAGTCGCGAAAGATTTCGTCGTTGGATTCCCCCGGTTGGACTACCGTTGATAGCCGCTTGAGGAGGCGGTAGCGCCCCCCGCCTCCGATGTGCCGATTTAAAGTCGCACCAGGCCGGTTCCCTTTTGGGTCCGTAGCAACGAAGTCCGCATAATCAGTCGCATGGCACTTTCCGCTCACACCGGGCGAGGAAGCGCATCGGACTTGTATCGGCGCCACGGACTGCGTCACCCGGTCACCAAGGGGATAGGCGTCCTATGGTCGGCATATTCCAATAGGGAAGGCGGTCGCGAGGGCGCGCGTGGCCGTACTCGATGGGCGAGCCGCGCTGTCGGAATTTGATGCCGCCCTGCGGCGCGTCGCTCATCACCACGACAAAATCAGTCCCCTTGCCGGTCTCAGTGCTCGGCGCTTCGTCCGTGACGATCAATGACGAACGCGGCGATATGTTTGGGATGCGGCTCAATAGATCTTGGGGAATGACGATTCGATCGAGCGCAGCCTTCGCGCTGCTCAAACCCGTGAGACTCGGCTTCTCGTCGCGACCATGGTTTCCGGATGAAGCGCCGTGAGGGTCACCGGTGTCGGAGAGCTTGTCGCCGTCGTTCAGGGCGACGGCGTTCCATCGCAGGTCGGTACCGTCGTGGCTCGGCTCAAGCGCCGTGAAGACATAGGTCCCGATGGGACGATCGGCATCTAGGACCGTGACCGGCACATCGAAGATCGGCTCAAAGGCTTGACGGACATAGAGCCGCTGGGTCTTGCGGCTGATGAGCACCGAGACGGGTTCATGGGTGCGTTCAGATTGGCGCGCCGCGTCCGCTGCGGAAGCCCGTGCCGCTTCTGCCGCGACCGCTGCGTCGCGGGCCGCGGCAAGCGCGTCGAGCTTTGGCTGCAGCTCGGCCTTGGCGGCAGACAACTGGTCTTGAAGTTCCAAGATCCTGGCGGCGATTTTGGCCTTGGCGTCCATAGCCTGTTGTCTCACCACCTCAACCGAGTTTACGGCGCCAAGGTCCGCTTCATTGGCGGCCAATTGGGCCTCGGCTCTCAACTTCAGATTTTCCGCGGCGCGCACCGGTACCATGGCCTGCATGGCCTCTCGATACGCCTGTCCGGCGGCGCCTCTCGCCTGATCGGCTTTCCGGGTTGCTTGATCCGCCTCGACGATCCGTGCCCGCGCGACCTCCTCGTCGGCTGGCCTTGGCTGGAACAGAAACGGATGGCGGATCTCAGCGGGCGTGGCATCGGTCGGTGCGACGATCACGCGCAGGCCAAGCTGCGTCGCATCAAACAGGCGTGCGGCGAAATCGAAGGGCATCCGCACGCAGCCATGGGACGCCGGATAGCCCGGCAACGCGCCACCGTGGAGCGCGATACCGGACCAAGTGAGGCGTTGCATGTGAGGCATGAAGGCGTCGTCATAGAGATTCGAGTAATGCTCGGCGTCCTTTTGGATCACGCTGAAAATTCCCGCAGGCGTCTCGCGGCCTCGTTGACCGCTCGACACCGGAGCCCGCAAGATCCAACTGTTGGCGTCATACACGGTGATGCGTTGCTTCTGTAAGGATACGATGGCCATGATCGGCTCACCGGCTTCGCGCGATTCGATCACTTCGAGGGCATATTCGTTGCCACGGCTTCGCGCGTTCGCCTGCTCCATCGTCGCGAGCAGCGTGACCAAACCGGCAATGGCGAGCCGAGCGGGCCGCAACCACGTCTGCTTAGACAACGCGCTCGAACAACTAGGCGGCATATGCGCTCATCTGACCTGAACACCAGCAGTTGACGCGCTGGAGGTTAACGTCATTCTGTCGCGCAGGCCAATTGGAAAACTACCTGGCGCGGCAAATGCCATGCACAGATCAAGGAACTTTGAGACATCGCCTGTAATCTCAACGCCGTTGGTACCAGAATCCGAAGGCACACAGCCGGGCGCTCTATCAGCGCGAGCGAAGCGGGTCATCCAGTGCGGATTCCGAGGCCATGTGGTGGGCCCTCAAAAAGATCGAAACTGGACGTATGGGCGCGGGATCCCTTGATCGTTTTCTCTTTGATCGTGGACCTGCGTGCGACAGCGCGTCATCGCAATGTCGCCGCCAATGTGGGATCCTGAGAGTATACGAGTTCGTAGGTCAGTTCCTTGCCTTCGGGGGAGCCCTTGGCATAGGCCTCCGAGATGGCGGCCTTCAGGTCGGAGCGGTAGGTCAAGATCAGCCGAATATCCCCGCGTGCGAGGTCACTCAGATCATCCGCCTTTGTCGCGACTGTCGCAAAGACGCCAAGACGCGCTGGGATGATGTCGAAGTCCGCCGACGCCGTCAGATAAGACATCTTCAATGCCTCAGCGGCCGCGGCGCGGTCCGATGCCTGAGCTTGGAGGCTCGCGAGTAACAACCAAGTGGATGATGAATACGGCGCAAGAGACAGCGACTGTTTGGCCAGCGAAATTGTACTCTCTCGGTCTGTCGACAAGTCTGACGAGGCCGACGCTTTGCCAGCTTGGGCAAGCCGGGCAGCGCGCGCAAATGCGACAGCGCTCAACAGGTCGCCACGGAGCGGTGCTACGCCCGCAATCCACTCAGCAAACGGGCTTGAAGCATTGCCAACGGTTTGAGACGCGGGATCGCGAGGAAAGCGTGGAGGTTTTGGTGCAAAGGTTTCGGCGAGGAACGTGGCAATCGCAAAGCAACTCAGCAAAGCCGCGGTCAGCATCGTTGCAATTCGCAGCCAGCCCTGGACAGTGTTCGGCATCGACATGGAACTCATAGGTAAATTACCTTGTTCGCCCTTAGAGCGAAACAGTTGCACGAGGCGTCAATCGTCATTCCGGATCCCTGACGGATCGAACGAAGGCTGCAAGCTCACCAGCAGCCCTTGATGTTATGGGCTCCTATCTGCCTTGGCGCCCCACGGTTTGCGCTAGACCCAGCCCAACAATGATCGCCGCTAGGATTTCGAAGGTTGCGTCGGTGAGGCTTGCATCGCAGAAGGCTTCACAAATCATTGTCACAAGACACGCCGCGGCACCCGTCGCAAAGAACGCGTCTCGTCCACGCGCAAACGCGCCACGGAACAGCAGGACCAAGAGCTGAGCGAACACTGCCGCTAGAAGGCAGACGCCGAGGTAACCCCAACCTAGAATGACTGATGAAATGGTATTGACGGGAGCGGCCGACGGCAACCCGGCAGCGTTCCGATAGGTGGCTGCTAAGGCTTGGTAGCTCCCAACCCCGGCCCCGGCCCAGCTTGCGTCAGACAGCAAGCGCTGCATCGCCGCGCCTGCATCGGCAGAGCTCGCTTGCGCCAATCGAACGAGGAGCGGCATCGATGAATTGCCGGCGAACCTCAAGACAATCACACCGAAACACAGGATGACAACGGCCGAGCAAATTGTCACTGCGGTCCAGCGGCCAACGTGGAGCCGTCGCAGCACAATAACGAGGACGAACGCCACGCAGCCAAAGCCAACCGCAATTACCACGTTGATGGTCGTGGAAACCCAAGTTGCGAATAAACATAAGAAGGCACCCGCTGCGCCCAGAATAAGCAGAAGCACAAATGTTCGCCGCGCCAGTGCCTGAGGTCCTGCCTTCGTTTCATATCGTTCGGCGGTGCGCACCATGAACGCAAGATTGAGTATCGTGCCGAGCGATGTCGAGGCCACGAGATTGTCCGGGAAACCTGGATTAGGCGCTCCGAGTTCCAGGGATGCTCCGTTCCAGAACAGGAGCAATTCGAACGCGACCAAAACCGAGATGGTACAGAGCGCAAAGAGGATCTTTTCCGCGAGTTCCCGGTCGCGTGCCAGCGCACATGTTGCGAAAACCAGCGCCACCACGCCCAAATATTGCGCCAAAGCGCGCAGTGTTGATCCGAGATCAATGCTGACATGGCCGGAATGCAATTCTGGTAATGCAGCCGCCGCGCTTTGCCAGATCGGATGCGCGACCCACCCCAATGGCGTGGGGACAATCTGTAGCAGCATCCAAACCGCGGGGAGGGCGGCCAGGGCAGCCAACGGCCTCCAAATGGCGACGCTCTGGTGCACGTCATTTCTTGGCGCGCGAGGCAACAGCAGGACTGTCGTCGCAATGATCATCGCCGCGATCGGCATGCCAACTCTGCTGGAACTGATCGCGAGGACGGGCGTTTCAGCAACCAGAAGAAAGAGCAGCGCCGAGAGGACTGGTGCGTTCGACGTCTTCGTCACAATGGGAGTCTCCTGAACCAGCCATCGGCTGATCGAGATGAAAGTTTCAAGCGCCTTCGGTGGCGGTTCCTGTGCAGCGGGTACGGGTGTTGCCAAGTTGCCGCACCGATCGACAAATTGGAAAGGGAATGGAGGCGTGGAAATGCGTGTCGTATTTTGTTCGGGAGCGAATCTTAAGCAAATTCACGGAGATCTGCAGTCAAGATTTTTTGCAATCAATCGGACGAAGAAGAGTTTTGCACAATTTTTAGTATTGCAGCAACGCGTCATTGTGACTACGCTGTGGCGATGGCGGGAATTTAATTTGATCGTTAGGCGCTTTGGGACAATTTTGTTGCGGGGATAAGGCCATGCGAGTGCGATTTCGTTTTGGGTCGCGAACTGTTCGTCACGTGGTGTTCCGACTTTTGCGGACTAGTTTTCATTCAACCATCTAGACCTGTTCGGAGGCGGCGATGGCGCTTCTTGCGGGTTCAGATGTGCGCCTGAACACTTATCATCGGGGGGAGAGCAGGGCGCGAGCCTTGTCCGCGCCTCAGCAGGACCTTGCGAACAAGGCACTAGCTGCCGATGGGCGAAATGACAACCGGCAGAGCGAGGCGCCGGCCGTACATATTCCCTGCTCGGCGATCGGGCGCGCGTTTGCAGTTGTCGATGCCGCAGCCATTCTGTTGGCGAGCGTGCTCGGAGCAAAGGGCTATGAGGTCCTGATTTCGGGAGCGCCCTGGAACTTGCATTTTCACGTAGGTGCGGGTGCAGCTGGCGCGCTTGTCTATGTGCTGATTGGACGATCGTCCGGATTTTATCAAGCCGCTGAGCTTCTTTCGTTCGGTCGGAGCGACACGACCGACGCGCTGTGGCATTGGCTTTTGACCAGCCTTTCGCTCGCCCTTGTGGCATTCCTTTTCAAGATTGGCGTCGACTTTTCTCGCGGCGCGATCTTGAGTTTCTTCGGGCTCGCGCTAGTGTTTTTATTCGCCTCGCGTAGCCTGATGAAGAAGGCATTGTCGTGGGCGGTCAGCACGGGGCGGGTGCAAGGTCAACGGATCGTGCTGGTCGGATTGCGCGACGAGCTTGCTGTCATCAGCCACATTGATCTGCTCAGACGATTTGGATTGACCGAAATTGCGCGCATCGCACTGCCGCACAACGGCAGCTGGTCGCTCGCCGCCCACAACAGCATCTCGGCCTCGCTCAACGATGCTCTGGTCGTGGCACGCGAGCGCAACGCCGAAGAGATCGTCCTCGCGCTGAACTGGAACGACACGCGAACCATTGAGCTCATTCGAGAGAGGCTGAGGAGTTCGCCTCTTCCCGTGCAGCTGCTGCCGGATCGGAAGGTTCGGTACCTGACAAACCATTCGGCATTTTCGGTCAGCCGCACGCTGTCGATCGAAATCCAGCGGACGCCGCTCACCGATCTTGAACAATTCGCCAAACGTGTTCTGGATATCACCGGTGCGCTCGCAGCTGTATTGCTGCTGGCGCCGCTGATGCTCGTCACGGCCTTGCTGATCAAGCTTGATTCGCCGGGGCCGGTGCTATTTCGCCAGCAGCGCTCCGGCTTCAACGCGAAACGCTTTCAGATCCTTAAGTTCCGCACCATGCGCGTGATGGAGGATGGCGCAGCCGTCAGTCAGGCCAAGCGGAACGACCCTCGTGTGACGCGGTTCGGGAGTATCTTGCGGACCACAAGCATCGACGAGTTGCCGCAGCTATTCAATGTTCTGATTGGCGACATGTCCTTGGTGGGGCCGCGGCCGCATGCTCTGGCGCATGACGACGAGTATAGCCGCGTCATTGCGGACTACGCCTATCGACATCATGTCAAACCTGGGATTACCGGCTGGGCGCAAATCCACGGCTGTCGGGGTGAGACCGCGCAGATCGAATCGATGAAAAAGCGGCTCGATCTGGACCTTTGGTATATCGGCAACTGGCAGCTAGGCCTCGACATCGTGATCCTGTTTCGGACCGTGGTGGAGGTGCTCAGGCATCGGAATGCCTACTAGTGACGCCCGCGTGGGCGTCGACTAAAGCTTTCGCGAGATGTGCGTTGTTGCGTCTGCCGCGCAAACACCGCGCTCAGTA
>JAQGKC010000402.1 GCA_028290305.1 Bradyrhizobium sp. | reverse complement strand
CTACACGGCGGATTATCTGGGAATTACCCAGGCGCCGAACGCCGATCCTACACAGCCTATTGTTAGGACGCTGACGCTCTCTTGCGGAACACTGATGACCGGTCGCCGCCGTCCGGGCCTTTCATATTTTTCCAACAAAGATCAGCAGGCTCGGTTTCCAGGCGATCGTTTCTGCGAGCGTACCGGTGCTTACGCAACGGGATTTACCAAGGCATGGCCGACGTTCTCAGCTTAGCGGAATATCTAGCCTCACTGCGCAAGAAGCGCTGGCAACCTGGCATTCTCGACTGCGGCGTGTTTATGGCCGATTGGGTGATGCATCTCACGGGCCGCGATCCAATCGCAGATGTCCGTGGGACATATTCGAGTAGACGAGAATACCGCGCAATTGTGCGGAGCGAGGGTGGCTTACTGATGGCATCGGCGTCTCGATTGTTGGCGGCGGGTCTATGTGAAACTGAGCGCGTTAAGGCCGGCGACGTGCTGGTTGTAAATGCACCGTTCGCGGTTCGTTTCGGCAAAATTCTGTGCCGCCCGGTAGGCGCAATATGCGTCTCTGAAAATCAACGAGCGGTCGTTACCTCTGATATCGGTCTCGTAATTGCGGGTCGGATGTCTCTTCCGACTCTAAGGGCGTGGACGTTCTGAGATGGGTCCTGTCGAATGGCAGCCGATTACGGGATGCTCCTACGCGTCGCCGGGATGCAAGAATTGCAAAACCATGAAGCTGGCATCGGCCGCAATGCGCGCCGAAATTGTGCGCGATGGTTTGGTGAAAGAAAGCAATGCGCGCCTCGCGTGGACCGGCGCAGTTCGATTTAGCGAAACAAGATTGATGTTGCCGGCAGAAACGCCTGCGCCGACAGAATTCGTTGTGTGTCCACATAGCGATCTATTTCATGAGAACGTGCAGGATGCTTGGGTCGACCGTGTTTTTGAGCAAATCGAACAGTGCCAGAACCACGCCTTTCATATCGTAACGAAGCGTGCCGCGCGCCTTCATTCATATGTAGCGCGGCGATATGGTTCTTCGACACCCCAGCGGCTTCTAGCGTTCGGGGTTTCGTGCGAACGACAAATAGAAGCGGACGAAAGAATCCCATTGCTGCAGAAAACACCGGCATCGCGCCGGGTTCTGACGCTTTTCCCGTTACTTGGGCCAATTGATCTTTCGCGGCACCTCGCGGGCATTAGTGCGGTTATGGTTGGGCAGGAGCGAGAGCGATCAGCCGATCCTTCATGGGTGCGATCGATAGCTGAGCAGTGCAGGGCGGCTAGGGTGCCGTTCGCGTTCAGCGATCGTCTTGTAGGGCAGGTCTGATGCCTCAAGTGATCGGCCTAGCGATACTCTCAGCAACCGGAGCTACGGCGGCGGGCTCTGGTATTGCTGGATTGGGAACATTGGCTGGCACGACGATCGGGGGCGTCAGTCTTGCTACTGTTGTCGGCACAGCGGCGATCCTCGGTACAACGATAGGGCTACAGGCAGCTCTTAATAGTCCAAGCCTTCCGCAAGGACAGGATGGTTCTAGAGCCATCAAGCAGGCCATTCCCCCGCGTATCCGCGGCTATGGCGTCAATCGGCTCGCCGGCTATTACATGCTCTATGAGGCGGGCGGAGCGCCTCCGGCTAATTCCTATGACGTGATCGCGTTTCACTCCGGCCGCATAGATTCAATTACCGGAATATTCCTCAACGATGATTCCGTGGCGGTTTCGCCGCCCACGATCGTGCCCAGTACGCTCTTGACAGTGCTTGGCACCTTCTCGGATGGAAGGTACGGCGGTGGCCACATTGAGATGGAGCTTGCGTTCGGCGCCGCATCTCAAGCGGCGGCAGCGTCTTTTATAAGCGATCCGCGGATCAACCAGATTTGGACTAATGCTCATGTCGGCGACGGCATCGCGTGGGCGGCCCTATCTTGTGGTGGCGTAAGCGATCCGAAAACCTACACGACTGTGTATCCGCAAGGAAAACCGGAACTATCTTTGGTCGCAAGGTGCTCGCCGGTATGGGATCCCCGCGATCCTGCCCAGCACAGCAACGATCCATCAACATGGAGATACAGCGTCAACCCCGTCATACACGCGATCGATTATCTGACTCGCGTTGACGGCGGGATGGGGCTTGATCTCGACATTATTCTTCCGCCAGCGAAGCTTGCGCTATGGTTGATTGAGGCCGGTCTCTGCGACGAACTCGTGGCAAGGGCCGATGGTTCAACTGAGCCGCGCTACGCCTCGAATGGCTGGTTTCAATTCGACAATGCGCCTTCGGATGTGCTTGGCGGAATTCTTTCTACTTGCGACGGCTGGCTTGCCGAGTCCGGTGATGGCACCCTCGATATAATGGTCGGTGTGTATCGCACACCAACCGATCCACCTCTCACCGAAAAGCACATCACTGGCTTCGCTCTAAATTATGGGCAGGCAGACGAGCAGACGATCAACGTTCTCAACGTCAGCTTCACCGATCCGGCCTCAAACTTCGTGGACGTTGCGACTGATGATTGGCGCGACGAGGATTCGATATCGCTCACCGGCATCGAGCGTCCGCAACAACTTGATCTAAAATGGGTGCAATCGTATTCGCAGGCCGCGCGGCTCGCGGGGCGGGCGATGCAGCGGTTAAACCCGCAGATGTCGGGCACGTTCACAACCACGCTCTATGGTCTCCGATATCTCGGTAAGCGTTGGGTGCCTCTACAATATCCGTTCGTTTCGGGCTTGCAGAACAGCGTTGTCGAAATTCAAAACGCCGACGTGGATCTCCAGGCGGGTAAGATCGACTGGACCTTCAATCTCATCAACACTGGCGCGATCGAGGCCTACAATCCGGCGACCGATCAAGGCGCGCCACCTGTCGTTCCGCCTAGCAACAACAACTCGCCGTATCTGCGCGAGGATGGCACTGGGTTGCTGCGCGAAGATGGTACTGCCTACATCAGGGAAAGCGCATGACCGGTAAGATATCTGACGACGCTGATAGGGTTGTCGACGGCACAGAAAAAGTTGCCGCCGAAAAGACCAGCGTGAATTATGGTATCTTGATCTCGTCGATCGCAACTTATTTGGCGTCACTTGCCCAGACGCTTACGAGCAAGACGATAGACGCCGGCGCAAATACGGTTTCAAACCTGACAACGTCGATGTTTGCCGCCAACGTTATCGATACGGATGGCACGCTCACCGCGAATAGCGATACCCGAGTTGCTTCGCAAAAAGCCTTAAAGACTTACGCTAACCAGATCATCGCCGCGGCGGATGCGATGGTCTTCAAGGGCGTTGTAGACTGCTCGGCATCGCCGAATTACCCAGCCGCCGATCGTGGCAACACATATAAGGTATCGGTTGCCGGATTGATCGGTGGCGCCTCAGGTATCAAGGTCGAAGTCGGCGATACGCTCATGTGTATCACGGACGGGACTGCAGCGGGTACTCAGGCCGCGGTTGGCGCGCAGTGGAACATTGTCCAAGCCAATCTGGTGGGTGCGGTGACGGGGCCTACGTCGTCTGTATCGAGTAACGTTGCGACATTCAACGGAACGGGCGGCACGGTTATCCAGGACAGCGGGAAACCAATATCGGCGATGCCGTCCTCCGCAGGGCACATGCCGGCGACGGCAACGAACGATGTCGCGGCGAGCGGCGAGGTTGGCGAATACATTTCCGCCACGAGCACGGGCGCGGCGTCGACAGTCACGATATCAATCGGGACTCCCGCGACGATCACGGATGTCGGCCATGGAAAATCCGCTAACTCTCCGGTGACGTTCACGACCACGGGTGCATTGCCGACGGGCATTACCGCTGGCACGACGTACTACGTTGAAGGTGCGTCGATAACTTCGAACACCTATCAGATAGCTACCAGCATCGCCAATGCGGTCGCCGGCGTTGCCGTAGCCACGAGTGGGGCGCAATCCGGAGCGCACACATGCACCGGCAACGCGAACCTGACGACCAACGTCGCGAAGGATATCATCGGCGTTCCTCTTACGGCCGGGGAGTGGATAGTATCAGGATGTTGCCAGTTTAGTTCGGCCGGCTCGACGTCGACAACGTTTCTCGGCGAATGGATGTCTACCACGTCCGCGTCATTTTCCTCGGCTCTGGCGGACGGCTACGCGTCGTTCAACGGCGCCGCGCAGGTTGGCTACAACTCCGCTCTGCCGACGGGGCAGAAGCGTGTCCTTCTAGCTGCTCCCGGCATCGTATATTTTTCAGTGCTCGCCACGTTCACCGTATCGACAATGACTGCAGCGGCGTTCATTTCGGCCAGGCGCCCGCGCTGATCGTCTAATCGCACTCCCAATCATCACCTAAATTTTGGATAAGAAATCATGATGCTCACGGCAGCAGATGTTTGGCGTCCCTATGTCATCCCCGGAGTTCCCGGCAGCGGAGCAAATCAGCCTGACAAGGCTCAAATCATTACATGGGGCACCTTCCTGGAGGCGCTGCTTACCAGTGGATCTGGGGCGGGCTTTGCTTACGCAAATTTGGCTCTTTTGAGCGCGGACCTCGCGCACGCGGCGCAAACGGAAGCGGTCGTCTATGGAGACGTGAACCCCGCAAGCAATGGAACGTATGCCAAGGTCGGGGCCTCTGGCTCCGGATCATGGACCCGGATCGGAGATCTGCCTAACGCCATCGTGCGGCTCACGGTCACCGGAGGGACAGGCAGTGCCATCATCGCCACCGCGCCAGAGACGCCGACCGTTCCAGGCAGCAAGCTCTACCTGCTGACGCCAACCGCTGCGAACACCGGCGCGACAACGATATCGGTCAACGGCGCTGCGGCCGTGTCCATCACAAGCGCTCTGGGATCGTCACTTGCCGCCAACGCATTGCTGAACAATTCGCAAGTTCTCATGGCTTGGTCTGTCGACCATTACCAGCTTTTGATTTCCGTTCCGGTCGACGCAACCGGAGTCCTCAATGACGCTCTCGCGGCAGCGTCGGCCGCAGCTGCGTCCGCTACGAGCGCAGCGTCATCGGCATCCGCGTTGGGCAACCAAGTTCACCAATACGATACTAGAGCGCAGGCGATAGCTGCTACCATTCCTTCGGGTGTTAGTTTGGTTCGATTGCTCGGTCGCGGAACGGCCGGTGATTTGGGCGCCGGCCTTTACAAAAAGCTCAGCAGTGCACCGGGTACCGTTCGGTCATGGCATTGGCAAAACACTGCTGCAAGTAGTTGGTGGCAACTCGACGAACCGCGCGTCAATCCGCGGATGCTCGGTGCCGATGGCGGCGGATCGGTGGACGACAGCGCTCCACTTCAGGATTCTTTCGACTACGTTAGCAGCTTATTCCTGGGCGGTGCCGTCGAGGGAATACCGGGTGATAACTATCGCTTCATCAGCAATGGCTCGGTCACCGATCTGGGTCTAATCCTTAAGTCTGGTGTAACGCTGAGGCTGAACAACGCAACGATATCGCTCGAATGCACGGGCAATGTTTACGGCATTCGAATGCAGAGCAATTCCCATATCGAAGGCCCGGGCTTGGTCAAAACAACGATCTCGACCAGTGCAGGATCGCAAGATATCTACCACGCTCCTATCAGCATCGGAACGGCCTATGGCGAGGTAACGAGCACCGCAGCACTCGGCCCCTATATCAACGCGACGCGCTGGAGCGTTCGTAATCTAACAGTTTCCAGTGTTCGAAGCGGAGGCGGCGGACATATTGTACTTCTTGGCGGCCCGTCGCACGGCCTGATCGATCGCGTCGAATTTCCTGACAATGCGAATACGTTTGGTTGCATCAATATGGACTGGGGGACGGTCGGGTCGATCTCGTCCAGCAACATTCCAGCATCGCGAGCGCTTTGGCCGGCATCAGCATATACCGTTCACCCGAATAATATTGATGTCCGCCGACTCAAGATCGGCAACATGTCCAATGCCGGATCGATCCCAATCCGGCTATCTGGCGTGCACGACATCCGGGTCGATGGCGTTGAAATTGCAGGAAGTCAGAGTTACGCGATATTCCACACCGCCGGCGATCTTGGCTACGAACTTGCTCAATCCAGCGATATTCAGCGGCGGCGACATCGAGGGATAGTGTTTAAGAATATCGATATTCTTGCGTGTAACAACGGCGCGGCGATCCATTACGATGCCTTTGCAGATAACGTGGCGACTGCTATCGCGGGTGGCTATTCGCCAAATCTGCCGGCAATTAATCCCTGCGACATCATATTCGAGAATATCCGAGGCATCGGATCGTTCACCGGCAGCGCGACCGATGGCGTCGATTGTCATTACGCGATAGGAGGCACGTTCCGGAATCTTTTTCTAACGGGTTTCCTGCGCGGGATGTATTTCGGAGAATCGGCCCAGCGCATGCGCGTAGAGGGCGGAGAGATCAATTCCTGTCAGCAGGAAGGAATTTATATTGGCAACACCGCTAATCCGATCGAAATTACTATTGAGGGCACTTGGTGTTGGTCGAATGGTATTGGTGGGACCTATGCCGGCATCAATGTTGCCAACGGCAATCGCCATACCATCACGCGCTGTAGACTCGGAAACTTCGGTGAGGGTTTCCAGGATATGGGCATTAACGTCGGCTCCGGTTGCGTCGATGTTGAAGTTTCAGGCAATCACACCATAGCCCATGCCGGCGGTGGCCCAGCTTACAGTCTCGGCACCGCCACGTCGTATGGCTGTGTGCGACTGTTCACAGACAATACCGTCGATTCAGGAGGCGTCTCGGCACCATATAGCGGGTTGAACATTGTTCCGATCCGATACGACATCGGGCCGGCTGGGCTGCGACGGCATTTCCTGACATTGCGCTCCACAATGGGTACGACGCCGAGCTCTGGATCATGGCTCGCTGGCGATACGGTAGAATTTGCCGACCCAATCGCGAGCGGTTTCACCGGATCGAAATGTACGACAGCAGGCGCGCCTGGAACATGGAAGAACTACGGCCCCATCAGCGCATAAACATCGATATGGCCAACATTTTTTAGGGTCATCCCGCGCAAGCGTTTAAGAATGCCCCGCCGTAATCATACCGGATGAGAAGCGCCGAAATACAATTGGCTTGCGGTGATTAATTGCTCGGTCGAGTTCGCAAGTCATCTCAAATGGACCTTCGCCGCTGACATCGATATCTAGCCGCGCAGCTCCCCGCCTCACCACTGAGATCGGATGGTTTATTGATCCCGAGGGACCTTTGACATTGATGTTTCCGCTGGTGGTCATTGGGCTTGAGTTCATCAGAAAGTAGCTGATACCGGCCAAGTTTGAATCGCCCTCGAAGAGGGATGAGTGGCGCGCCATTAACTTCCGCTTCATGGGCGCGAAGCGGTCCATGTATTTGTGCGAATGAGTGATCTGCGGGGCGCCTTGAGCAGATCGTGGCATGAAGATCGTCATGAACTGCGGCGAGGTCATACCAAGGAATTCGATACCGTTGGGGGAATCGTAAGTGCAGGTGACAGCAAACATTCCGTGTTCGTCCAATTCATGGTCCAGCAACTCGGAAAGCGGCTTCTGCAAAGTTTCGAAGTGTTTGACATCATGTTTACGTGTGGCCAGTAGGCGGCCTTGACGGTCAAAGGCGCGAATACCATAGGTAATTTTGATGTGGGTATCCGGTGCCAGGAAACTTAGGTGGTGAGGGATGCTGACGATTGTATCGAAATCCGAATCGCGCCGATAAAGCTGGATCATGTTCTGCCTGATGGGAGACCCGAACAAATTTGGATGTGCTCTCTTTAACCGCATTTGCACATCGTCGGCGGCTCTAGCGGCGCGCGCCACAACGGCGGATAAACTGGTCATAGGTTCAAGTCTCCAAATGCTGCTTTCTGAAATCGCGCGCGCAGATTGGGATTGAAGGGAGCCTCGGTAAAATAGATCGGGGGCAGCGAGTGCTCTATTCCAAGGGCGTCGCTTTGTAGATTCCGAAAAGCGGTAAAGATTGCAAATTGGCTTGCGCCGCCGCGGATGCGCAGAGACAGACCTTGATCAGTCGGGGCGCCATGTTTCTGAGAAAACTCGCGGACCGGGAGAAGGAAAGTCGAATTCAGCCCTACTTCAATTTCGGCAACGGCCAGAACGGTTGACGATAGACTTCTGATTTCCACCTGCAGTTGGTTAGGGCGCGTTTGCGCGGCGCCCTCGCCAAAGAGATTTGTAATTACAACGTAAGTCTCGCACTGATCGACAAGCACGTTGTAATGGGCCTGATGCAGGATCGGGGAGAATTTAAATCCCGCGTCGCGCAACGGCACCATGCCGGTCAAGACCGCGGTTTGCTGTTGGCCATTACGGAAGAGTAGCTCGCCTTCGACTTCACCGGAAGTTTCGCCTTCAAGTTCGACAGTATGAAGTTCGTTACCTGATACTGGAAGATGGGAAGCCCACTGTGACCGCCATAATCGCGTGATCGCGGTTGGTCGAAACTCAGATGAAAGCAACAATACGCCATCTTGAAATGTCCGAATGCGGATCAACGGAGCCTTAGTTTTAACGGCGAAGCCAGACTCTTGTCCGATAGAGGCAAGAGAAGGAATAAGTAATCGTCGTTGCGCCAAACTTGAGCCCCCTCGATTTTGAAACGGTTAGCTGATCAACCCCAAAGATGCGTCGCGAAAATCTTGCAGTTGCTTTATCAGTATATCTGCAAGCGCGATGTTGATGAGTAAGCGCGCCGCGCCCCCGAATTCGGCCTCGATACTCAATTCTGCAAGTTCACGAGATATTGGGGTAACGTCGGCGTCCATCAATCGATTTGGCCCAAATCCTTCTCTGGGCGTCGTGTCGCGATCATCATTCGGCATCTGACGTTTCTTCCCCCACAGTAAACAATTTGTCGCTCATATACCGCATCGCAATAATGATCACGAAAATGCTGGGAAATATCCAGGCTGCCCTAATCCACTCGTCGTGCGTCATCGGTCATTCCCATTCCAGACTGATCCATAGCCGCACAACCTGACCGCGTAAAGCTGTCCACAACCTGAAATTTAGGGATTAACCATGCCCCAATCGTCTTTCGGCGAGGATTTGCCGTGACTGTTGCGATCTCAGAACAGTTGCTCCGTCGCATGTGGCCGCACGGGGACGCCAAGGTGCCCGGGCTGGTCGCAGGGATTGCGGCGTCGTCGACGTCGGTTTTCGCGCGCAACGGCATCACGACGTGGCTACAGGTCGCTCACATCATGAGCCAGATGAGCCATGAGTGTACTGCTGGCAACGAGGTCGTTGAGAGCCTGAACTACCGGGCCGACCAGTTGCGCAAGCAGTGGCCGTCGCATTTCACGGCCGCCCAGGCGCTCCGGATGGCCCGCAATCCGAAGGCCATCGCGGATCAGGCCTATAACGGCCGGATGGGCAATCGCGTCGGGTCCGACGATGGTTGGAAGTTCCGGGGTCGCGGCGGTCCGCAGACAACGGGCCAAGAGGGCTACGCAAAGCTTTCGACCAAGACCGGGCTCGATTTGCTCGGAAATCCTGACCTCGAGCTCGACCCCATGAACTTTCTCGAGTGCATGGTAGCGGATTTCATCATCTGCGGGTGTCTGCCGTACTGCACTCCAAAGTCCGGGCTTCCCGACGGCGATATCCGGGCGGTCACGCACCACCTGAACGGGGGGTATATCGGGCTAGCGCAGCGCCAGGCGTGGTTTGCGAAATGGAAGGCGGCTCTGCGCGCTCCGGCGCCCGTGGCCGCACCGGTGGCGCTCCCTGACGATGCGGACTCGTCACCGACCGATGTTGAGGCCGCGGAGCCCTACGACGCACCGGTGGACGATGGAATCCTCCGCTACGGCTCAGACGGGTACGAGGTCAAAGCCCTCCAAGGTCAACTGGTGGACCTCGGCTATCAGGTCGGCTCGGTCGACGGGGATTTCGGCGGCGGCACGCGCGCGGCGGTTCTGGCGTTCCAGGCCGACAACGGCCTCCCGACCACCGGTGAAGTCGATCCGGCCACCAAATCGCAACTCAAAACCGCACCTCCAAAGCCGATCTCCGAGAAGCGCGCCTCCGCGACTGTCGATGATTTGCGCGCCGGCGGCTCCGGGACGGTTCAGGCGGCCGACCACCTGACGTGGTGGGGCAAGGCGATGGCATTCACCGGACTCGCAGGGGCCGGGTCTCACGGCGCCCAGAAAGTCGGGCTGCTCGATACCGTCAAGGACACCACCGACCAGGTATCCCAATTCCGCGGCGTGTTCGATCAGGTCCATGACGTTGCAGGTTGGGTCGTCTCGACGGCCACGACTTATTGGTGGGTCGTTCTGGCCGCGATTGGATTCTTCGGGATCAAGTTCGGCGGCGACATCATCAAGCGTCGTCTCGAAGATCACCGATCCGCGTCCAACCTTAGGCAATAGCAAATGATCCATTACGTTTTCGTCGCAGCCACTTGGCTGATCGGCGTGGTTGGCGTTGGCGGCGCGGTCGTGACTGCGGTTGCGGTCGTCTATCTCGGACCCGCGACCGTCATGGCGATCGTGCGGCCAATTTTCGCGAAGTTCCTCGCCTGCACAAAATGCGTCGTCGCTGTCGTGTTCGTGCTCTCGACGACCGCGGCTTATTGGGTCGGGCATCATCAAGCCGAAACGCAGTGCCGCGCTGACGAACTGAATTCAAAATTAGCAGCGGAACGCGCAGACACCGCAGCTCAAGTAAAGGCGGCGGCCGACGAGGCGAACCGCGCAATCGAAATC
>JAQGKC010000358.1 GCA_028290305.1 Bradyrhizobium sp. | reverse complement strand
CCCGAAATCCTTTTGACTGTGCGGGGTGCCACGTCGTTTGGTCTTCGCGGGGCTCGCAAAGGATGTTTGCGATGATGATCGAGACAGTTACAGCACTAATGGGCCTGGTTGGCGCCGGGATTTTTCTTGCCCACGCATTTGAGGGCGTTCTTTATCGGGCTTAGGGCGCGGGTCGTTGAAAACCGTGTCGAAGCACGCATCACCTGTTTCGGCAAAGCTCATTCCGAAAGCTTTAATAAATTCGGACGAGCATCAGAAGCGGAGGATGTACCATGCGTAATCATGACCTCGTCTCCGGCAGCTTTCTGGCATTGATCGCCGCGGGACTTGTGCTTCTAGGCTCGAGCCTGCTCGCTTTCGCGTTTGCCTGAGCAGGCCTTTGCGTGAGCAGGCCAGAGGTTTCTGGTGGGCACGATAGGCGTCGGCCGTGCTTTTTTTCAGCGTTGCGTCCGCTGTTCGGCGGACCGCCGTTCTCGTTTAATTGTTTGAATTTTCGTGCGGGTCGCAAAGCCGGCATCGCCAACGTGATCCTGCTCGCCGATATCGGCGGCGGTGATTCGCGTACACCGTGCCCGACCTATTTTGAATAACGTTGCGCGTTCGTTGGACGTGCATTCGCCGGCGGAATCGCATTCTTCTGCGCGGGGGGCAGATTGGTGGGGCCCGTGACAGGATTCGTGGCTGCGCCGGGCTGCTGCGTCCAACCACCGCTTCGAATGCCGGGCCCGGCGGGGCCGCTTGGCGCGCCCAGGCCTGTCGAGGTGCCACCGGTGCCGGAGCTGCCCTGCGCATGCCCGGTTACCGGTGAAACCAAGGCAGCAATCACAATGACGGCTTTCAACATCTGACGTTCTCCCCATGGGGAATGGTCTTGAACCGATCGAGACACGGAATCGTTCCCCGGATGGTTGGTCTGGCAGCGGATCTTGCACGATCCTGTGATCTGGTTTCGAGGGGCTGGGCGCGACGAAACAGTGCGCTGGATCACGAAACCATTTCGACAATCCCGCGAAAAAGGCCGGAAATATTGGCCAAGCAACATGGCGAGGTCAGATCAACTAAGGACGGACCCCACCATGCTCTCCGAGAAGTTCTTCCTGATTTTGGAATCACTGATCCGCAACCAGGGACAAACCCACGCCAACGGGGCCTCAAGAATCGTCAGCAGCGCGCAGCACGTTCCGGTCAGGCTCCCCGGCACCGGCGCAACCAAAGCTTAGCGCTCGGATGTCGGCCGCTCCTCGGCAAATGAAGCCGCAACCGGTCGCTGCGATGGGCGATGTGATGGCCTCGCGTTTGGCGAACGGCCGGGGGTCTCGCGAGGGGTGACCCTGATCACATACTTTCATGCATGATTGGGGAGACTATCGCCATCATCAAATGGAGGCGACGATGCGCAAGTTTTTCCTGATCACTGCTGTTCTTTTGTCGGCCACGGCGGCTCATGCCGGGCTCGATTCAACCGTGGCCGATGCCGGTGCCAGGGCGCCCGAAAAGGCGCCCGAAGCGGCACAGTCGTCGTCGGCGCAGCATCCCGACGCGAGCGCGCCGGCGGCACAACGCGACGCGATGATGCGGCAGCAAATGGCCATGAAAAAACAGATGATGATGCAAAAGCAGATGGCGATGCAGAGAGAGATGCAGCGACACCCCATCCGCACGCGCGTCCATTTCGCAATTCTCAAGTTCAAGCAAAAGATGCGCACCGCGTTTCGCTAGATGAGCCAGCACTGAGTGGCGTCATCGGCGCTCGATTTCCACGAGGAGGACGGCGTAAGCTCAAGACGGACGAACGATGACCGTTTTGACTTGCGTCGTCACCAGCAAAAACGTTGCGACGCGAGCATGACCGACGATCGCGGGACTGGCCCGAATTAACCGGCGGCTCTCGCGGGAAAGTGACTTCTTAAACGAGACAGTGAACCTGCAGCCTGGCGCGCGTGACGTATACAGGCAGTGTTGCATACCTCGTTTGTGAGCACCCATGGCGTTGTCGATTGCTCTGCTTCTGGCGTTTGGGGCTGGATTCATTATTCGAGCACTACTGGAGAGTGATCGCGCGCGTGATTTTTCCCCTGAAGTCGAGCAAACGCATGGGGGCTCCCGCTATCATAGTTATGATTGATCAATTCTCCGGGTCGCGTCCGAAACAGCCGCAGTCCCAGCCCAGTCCCACGGGGCTGCAGTTGCCACTCAAAACGAATTCTGAGACCATGGACGTGGCCGGCAATCGATATTGCCGGGAACGGATCGTGCTGTCCCTGATTGGGCTCCTCAGAGGGCGATCATGCGGATCAGGTGGATTATCGTTGCGGGCGCAATCGGCCTGCTGATTGCGTGGCATTTCGAGAACCTGGTGGCGGCGTACGTCGCGGTTTTCGGCTGCTTGATCCTGCTTGGACTCCGCAGCATTAGCCTGAAGCTCGATGAGGGGGTTGATGTGGACGACGACCTTGGCCCTAGCCGCTGGTGAGGCTTCGGTCCGATGGCTGTCGAAGGGCGGCCGGCCCCAAAGACATGATAAACCCCGCCCGTGATTACGCTACGCCGATTTCGATCGCGCGAACCGAAAAGAGCGCGGGACCGAAGCCCCGAGCCACCAGTTGGAGCATGATCCGGAAAAGTGGGTACCGGTTTTTCGAACAAGATCATGCTCAAACAAAAAGATAGAGCGGGATGATGATTCGAAGAAAAGTCATCGCATTCTAGGCCGGCCTATTCTGCGCGTGATCCAGATGCCGGCGCTGGGCTCAATGGGGCGCCTCCAACCGAGACGGGTCCTATAGGTCCAGGCAGAGGAGAAGTTTTTTTGTGCGACGTCCTGACGGTCCGGGCGCGATCGTTCGGCTCTGGGATCGCGGACGTCGTCACCGGCGTATCTTGTAGAGCATCCGCGCGCGCCGCCAGTGAAGAGAGCTGATCGGATATTCTTTTCAGATCCGTCTGTTGAACCGCGGAACTCTGCGTCAGCGCCCCCAATACGGCGGCGTTTTGCTGTTGTGCCAATTGAATATCCTTCAGCGTCGCGCTGATGACGGGATCTGGTCTTGGCGCTGAAGCCGTCTCATGTGGAGACCGATCGGCAGAGCGATTGAAATTCGACAAGGCATAGGCGGTGGCCGCACTTATGAAGGCCAAGGCGAAGAAAGTCAGGGAAATAACGATCGCAGGCGCTCGGCTCGAGGCCCGGTGAAGTGTCGCAGAATCCAGTGTCTCAGCCACCTGCGTCCCTTACGGTATCAAGCCAGTCGTAAATTTCCTCACCGGACCAACAAAAGAGCCGTCGCATGGACAATCCAACGACGGCTCTTGCGCGATTGCCCAACCAAAGCTGTCTCAAATCCCAACCAAAGCTGTCTCAAATCATGGGCTTATATGGTTGATAATTGGTTACCGCCCAGGCCGGCGGGGCAGCCGCTGCCGACGACGCATCTGGCTCGTCAGCTTCATGCATTATGACTCCGGGGTCTCGCGCGAAGAACTGCTGATGAAACTTGGCGCCGCGCGCTCCAGGGCGCCGGCCGCCTGGCGTCTGCACACTGACCGTAGCTTCCACAAGCCCGCGACTGCGTGATTCGATTCCGCCGCCTGGTTCTAATGGGCGGGGATTTCGATGCGGTGGAATGGGTTGACAGGCGCCTTGATATTGATCGTTCTCGCCCTAGCCTGCATCGTCGCCACGATCATGTGGCCGCCGCGGTGCTCGACCACGCCGGACGCGCGGATCGCCCATTCGATCATGATTGCCGGCTGCGATCGGCGCTGATCGCGGGATGGCCTCTGCAAGACTCAGGGAAGGCCGTTGGCGAGGGTCCGGTTTGCGGGCTCCGGAAGTGCGGGCCGGCGTCTGAAAACGAATCCTGGCGCCCACCGCGGCGGTGCCATGGCCTATCAGCAGAACGGCCCCAGCCGGGGTAACGCTGAGGCCGTCTTGGTCACTCCCGGCCAGGAGGGGTTCAAGACCGGAAGCACGGAATCGATTCCCGGCCCGCCTATTCGTTCCTATGGCCGCCCGGCATTGGCGCCGGACGGCCCTTGCGCGATCAGCACCTCTCGGCGGGAAGAACCGCGAACCCGGCGTCGACTAGACGTTCCAGGATGATCTTGGCCGCCCCCTCAGGGTCCAAGACATCGGCTGGGAAATCGCCACTGCCAAGCAAGTCGGCCAAGACCTCTTCCGGCCGCAACTCGCGCGCGGCTCCCGTCATCGGAGCGCCTGCTGAAGATCAACATCGCAATGCGCGGCGATTGGGCCATTGAGCTGATGGGCAATCACGCAGCCCGCGATACCGGATGCGGCTAGAATGAAGACGATCGCGGCAGCTTCGAAAAGGTAGCTGCTCAGCGGCGTCCGATAAGTGTCTGGAATAGGCGCGTTTAGGG
>JAQGKC010000352.1 GCA_028290305.1 Bradyrhizobium sp. | reverse complement strand
TGGTGTAATAGTCGCGCATGTCTTGCGACAGCGCCGGTTCAAGCACCTCGGCGACCGCCGGGTCCAGAAGTTCACGCTGATTCTCCATGAAGGATCGCAACCGAATGCCAACTCCAGCATAGAATTCCGCCGTCCAAAGATCGGCTGGATCGGTTGCAAAGACGCTCTCAACGAGTTCGACGTCGCAACCCGAGGTCCTCAAATATACGCGCCGCACGGTCAGTGAGTTTCACCACTTCAGGATCCGGCCGCGCGTACCCCAACGTCGTGCTGTACGCTATTCTTATTGGTCACGGATGCGCGTGCGGCGCCCAACACATCCGGCACGGGACCCGCAACGCCGAACGGGTCACGGCGGTCGAGACCGGCGATGACCGAGAAAAGCAACGCAGCGTCCTTTACCGATCTCGCAAGGGGGCCGACATGGGCGAGCGTCAGCGTCGCGGATGTCGGCCAGATAGGCACGCGACCGAATTGTCCTTTTAATCCCGCCAATCCCGTGAATGAAGCCGGGATACGGACTGACCCTCCCCTATCTGTGCCGAGTGCGAAGGGCGTGATGCCGGCCGCTACCGAAGCTGCCGCCCCTGCACTCGAACCGCCCGGCGTTTTGGCCAGATTCCGTGGGTTGCGAGTGATGCCTGTGAGCGGACTGTCTCCGACTGGCTTGCACCCGAACTCGCTCGTCGTGGTCTTGCCGATCAAAATGCCGCCAGCGGCTTTGGCTCGCTCCACTGCCGGCGCGTAATCATGCGTCAATTCGTACCGCAGGCGGCGACACCGCCTCGGTCCGCTGGTCAGTTCAGATCGAGACGCCTACACTGGTGGTCTACCAAGGTAGGATGAAGACCTTGATCAAAAAGCGAGTCCATCGACGCCTGATGGCCATCCTCGCAGCCGATGTCGCCGGCTATAGCCAGCTGATGGGCGCCGATGAGGAAGGCACGTTGGCCCAGTTAAATGCGCATCGCCGCGAACTGGTCGATCGAAAGATCAAGAAGCATCGCGGGCACATCATTAAGACGACTGGTGACGGGATGCTGGTCGAGTTCGCAAGTGCCGTCGACGCCGTGCAATGCGCCGTGGAAGTCCAGCGCGCAATGGTCGAGAGAAACGCCAGCGTGCCGTTGGAGCATCGGATTGAATTCCGAGTGGGCATCAATGTCGGCGACATCATCGAAGACAAGGGCGATATCTTCGGGGACGGGGTCAACGTAGCGGCGCGGCTTGAAAGCATAGCCATCCGGGGCGGGATTTGCATATCTCAACAGGTGGTTGATCAAATCGAAGGCAAGCTTAAGCTCCAGTTTCGCGAGCTCGGTCGTCAAAATTTAAAGAATATCTCCAGGCCGATCGAAGCCTATTCGGTGAACCTCGACGAAGCCGGGTCTGCGGCGTCGCGCGTGTTGACCGCCGCCAACCTCAAGCAGGATATCCGGTATTGCAGAGCCTCCGACGGCGTCCGGCTTGCATACGCGAAGGTCGGCACCGGACCAGCATTGCTCAGATCGGCACATTGGCTCGGTCATCTGGAGTACGATTGGGAGCTTCCAATCTTGCGGCAGTTCTTGCTTAGGCTGGCCTCCACCTTTTCCCTCACCCGCTACGATGCACGTGGCAACGGCCTATCGGATTGGGACGTTGGAGAAGTCTCCCTGGACGCTTGGGTGAATGACATGGAGACTGTCGCGGATGCAGCGGGCCTCGACCGGTTTCCACTCCTTGGAGTTTCGCAAGGATGCGCCGTTTCAATCGCCTTTGCGGTCCGGCATCCGGAGCGAGTCACACACCTGATCTTGCTTGGCGGATTCGCAGCAGGCGTCAACAAAAATCCAAACTTGACGGCGGCGGATCGGGAACGGTTTGCAGCTATGAAGACGCTGATGAAATTGGGATGGGGATCGGACGATCCGGCTTTCCGACAACTTTTTACCTCTTCAATGATTCCTGAAGCTACAAAGGAGCAGGCCAACGCCTTCAACGAGCTTCAACGCCTCAGCGCGTCACCGGAATGTGCCGTTCGATACATTGAGACGGTATCCGATTTCGACGTTCGGCATCTCCTACCAAAGGTGAGGGCGCCCACCCTCGTCATGCACGTCCGAGACGATCGCAGAGTTCCGGTGGCTTCTAGCCACGAAATCGCGGCTGGTATACCTGACGCGCGTTTCGTAAGCTTGCCGGGCAAAAATCATATTATCCTTGAGCAAGATGCTGGAGGACCAATCGTTCTTGAGGAAATTCGCAGTTTTTTGAGCAAAGGATAAACGCAAAGGCGCCAGACGTGTGAACGCCGCTTAGGGGCCGGGTTTTTGCGCCTAACCGTTCTGACGCGCTGGTCCCGACTACCTCCTCGATTTTGAGGACGGAATCTCCAGGCGCGATGCGGGAGCTCTCAAGATCACAACCAGTGGCGTAAACGGACGGCATCCGCTTAACACTGGTCCCAACAACTAGAGCATTTTCCGGCTAGGTGGAATCCGGTTACGGCATCAACCTGCCGGAACGAAGCGAGATTTGGAAAATATTTTTGGGGGCCTCTGATGGCCCTTACAGTCGACACGCTGCTTGCGGCCATGCGCACTCTGCGCCCGTTGCACTTGCGCTGCCGCCGCATCGTCTTCACATCCACGACGCTGAAAGACTCGATACAAACGAGCGATACTACGGTAGGAGGGTGTGACGACGCCAGAAGATCACCCTTTGCCGGATTCCGGGGGGCGCAGCCCAGGCGTACGTTTTACAGTGGATGAGACAGGCAAGCTTTCGCCAGGCGTCACCTTCAACACTCCGATGCGCAAGCCTTGTTTTCTTATCGAGGGCAGCCCAACTCGCTCGGTGGCATCTTCACAGTCCGCCAAAAGCCGCCGTTCATGCGAGATCAACTTATGGCTAGCGCGAGCGATTTTAACTCCAAACGAGAATTTATGGTGCGCTCGGAGGGCGGATTGGCAATTTCAATAACTTGGCGCGATGGGCTAAGTGCGAAAGTGTTGTGTGTACCGAAAACCTAAACCCGGACGTAGTGATGATGAAGTCCGCCGAGGATGGCCTGTGATTTGATGCTTCCGGTTAGCTGAATTTGGCGAGAGACCGGCGCATCTTTGTTCAATGATCGGTG
>JAQGKC010000351.1 GCA_028290305.1 Bradyrhizobium sp. | reverse complement strand
GTCTCCATGATTGTCACCCTGATGGTGGTGCTCGGCGTCCTGATGCGTATCGCCTACGGTGGAAGGAAGGCGTCGTGAAGGCCCGCGATCTTCGCGAGGGGACGTGCGCGGCCGCGCTCGGCGGCTGGACCGCGCTGGTGTTCCTGTTTGTGTTCGCTCCGATCGTGTCCACGGTCGTGTTTTCGTTTAACGCCGACCGCTTCCCCAGCCTGCCCTGGGGCGGGTTCAGCCTCGCTTGGTACGCTGCCGTTCTCACGGATGACAGCGTGCGCCGTAGCCTGGTGAACAGCCTGATCGTGGCGGCCGCCGCTGCCGCCATCGCGACCGTGCTTGGTTTCGCTGCCGCCTATGTGGATTACCGGTTCCGCTTTTTCGGCAAGCGGACCTACATGGCGCTCGCCTCGCTTCCACCCACGGTCCCGGTCGTCATCCTGGGCGTCGCCATGCTGACGTTCGAGGGCAGGATTGGTCTGTCGGGCACGCTGGCGGGCGTGGTGGCGGGCCACGTGGTGCTCTGCTCGCCTTTCGCGATGGCGCTTGTACGGATGCGGCTCGCCGATCTCGACCCTGACCTGGAGCCCGCTGCCTGGAATCTCGGCGCGAATGCCTGGACGAGCTTGCGCGAGATCGTGATCCCGTTCGCGCTGCCGGCGATTCTGGCCTCTCTCTTCATTACGGCCGCAGTCTCGTTCGACGAGTACATGATCGCCTGGTTCGTGTCAGGGCTCAACGAGACGCTGCCCGTGCGCGTGCTCGCGATGCTGCAGGGGCAGGTGAGCCCACGCATCAACGCGGTCGGCTCCCTCGTGTTCGCCGTCAGCGCCATCCTAGTGGTGCTCGCGCAAATTCTGACGAGACGGAAGGTCTGATGTCCGGCTGCTTCCCCAAGGGCCCGCCGCTATGGCCGTGACCATGTTCGAGCTGCAGGACGTGGCCAAGCGGTACGATGATCAAATCGCGGTCGCGGACGTGTCGCTGACCATCGACAAAGGCGAGTTTGTGGCCCTCATGGGTCCGTCCGGCTGCGGCAAGACCACGACGCTGCGCATGATCGCCGGACTGGACCGCCCAAGCGCGGGCGACATCCGCATGTGGGGCCGCAGCCTCATCGACGATCCGCCATGGGCGCGCGATACGCCCCTCGTGTGGCAGAGCTACGCCTTGTTCCCCTTCCTGTCGGTCCGCCGGAATGTCGAGTTCGGGCTTAAGCAGCGCGGCGTGCCGGCAGCCGTGCGGCGCGCCAAGGCGGATGACTGGATGAGCCGCATGGGGATCGCGGAACTGGCGGATCGCTCGCCCGCACAATTGTCCGGTGGCCAGCGCCAACGCGTGGCCCTGGCGCGGGCGCTGGCCACCGAACCAGAGGTCCTGCTGCTCGACGAGCCCTTGAGCGCGCTCGACCCCCATCTCAAGGTCAAGATGCAGGCCGAACTCGTGCGACTGCACCGGGAGCTCGGCATCACTTTCATCTGCGTGACCCACAGCCATTCCGAGGCCTTCGCCATGGCGGACCGCGTGGTCATCATGAACGAGGGCCGGGTGCAGCAGGTCGGAACGCCGCGAGACATCTACCGCCGGGCTGGCAACCGGTTCGTGGCGGAGTTTATCGGCGGCAACAACATCCTGCCGGGAGCCGTGCGGTCGGTCGAGGGCGTCCACGTCGTGATCGAGACCGGCCTCGGCCTGATCGCGGCCGAGCCGCAAGGGTCAATCCCGGTTTCGGTGGGCCAATCCACGACTCTGGTGGTAGCAGTCGACCGGATCGCGATCACTCGATCCCAACCGCCGGAGCCCGCCAACACCGTCGCGGCGCGGGTCGCAACGCTGGAATTCATCGGCTCGACCGTCATGGTCTTCCTGGATGCCGCCAATGGCTTCGTGCTGCAGGCGCAGACCAGCCTGCGCGACCTCGAAGCCGCGCCGCTTGCCGTGGGCGACGCGGTGCTGGCGCATTGGTCGCCGCGCGACGGCTACTTTCTTGATCCTTAAATGCGAAAACCGGAGATCAGCATGACCACGTTCATCAAGGGTGCCACTATCCTCGCCATGGGAGGACAACATGGCGCTGAGCCGTTCACGGGCGACGTTTTAGTCGAGGGCGATCGGATCACGGCGATCGGCACCGCCGTCCAGGCGCCCGCCGATGCGACGGTGATCGACGGCACCGGAAAGCTGGTCATGCCCGGCCTGATGAACTCGCATCTCCATTCCAATGAGGCGCTGTTCAAGGGCCGCTACGACAATATGCCGCTCGAATTTTGGATGCTGTACTCGTACCCGATCCTGGCGGCCAAGCGCCTGCCCGAGCGGCTCGTCTACCTGCGCAGCATGCTGGTCGCGATCGAATCGCTGAAAACGGGCGTGACCTGCCTGTCGGACGACCTCTACGAGAGCCCGAAGGCCGAGATGGAGCTTCTGGGCGCGGCCTTCCAAGCCTATGACGATATCGGTATCCGGGCCACCGTTTCGGCCCATGTGGTCGACAAGAACTTTCTCGACACGATCCCATTCGCCCGCGAAACGGTGCCGCAACATCTGCAGGACGAGGTCAACAAGCTATCGCCGCCCACCGTCGACGACTATGTGAGTTTCGTCAAACAGGCGCATGATCGCTATCATGGCCGCTCGGGCCGTCTGCGCTTCATGCTCGCCCCATCGGCGCCGCAGCGCTGCACGCCGGAACTCATGCTGGCGGCCAACGATCTCGCCAAGGAGTGGGGGGTTCCGTTCCACACGCATGTCGTGGAAACCAAGGTGCAGGGCGTTACCGGCCCGGTGCTCTACGGCAAGTCGCTGATGCGCTACATGCATGACCTCGGCCTCCTGAACCCCTGGACCACGATCGCCCATTCGATCTGGGTCAGCGCGGACGATATTGCGCTGATGGGCAAGGCTGGGGTCTCGATCGTCCACAACACCATCTCAAACCAGAAGCTCGGGGCGGGCATCGCGCCCATCCGCAGGCTGCTCGAGGCGGGTGTCAATGTGGCGCTCGGCTCGGACGGCATCTGCTCGAACGACACGCCGCGCATGTTCGATGTCATGAAGGCGGCCGGTCTGGCGCATAAGATCAACAACCCGGACTGGTCGCGTTGGTTGAACGCGTCCGAGGTGCTCCACGCCTGCACGCTTGGCGGCGCTCGTTCGGCTCTCATCGAGAAGGAGATCGGCTCGCTGGAGGTGGGCAAGAAGGCCGACCTGCTCATCCTCGACATGCACACGGTGAACTTCGCGCCGCTCAACGATATCCGGAACCACCTGGTCTATTGCGAGAACGGGTCGTCGATCGAGACCGTGATGGTCAACGGCGAGGTCGTGGTGCAGGAAGGCCGGCTCACCAAGGTGGATGAAAAGGCACTCCTGGCCGAGTTGCGCGCCCTGATGCCGGAATTCCAGGCGTATACAAGTGGCGTTGAAGCCGCGAACCAGCCGTTCGAGCCCGCCTTCGCGGACATCATCCGCCGCTGCTATCGCACCGACCTCGGCTTTACGCGTTGGGCGTCCGACGCCGGGTGATGCTCGGCCCTTGATTTGCTGGCCGAGCGAAGGCTGCGCGACGCGAGCAACTCAGCGCGCGAGAAAGCCATAGGGCGTTGTTCCAGATCTAAACATTATGGCTGGGCAAGCACCGCCGCGCTCTGCTTTCAAAATGTGCATTCGCAAAAACTATTGCCTAGTCTTAAAAATAAATGATCTAAATCAGATGGATATGTCGTTGTGCTCTGCATTAAATGCGAGCATGCCAAATGCAATTGGTTTTACCTATACCCCTCATTGGAATTTGGTCTTTGTTCCACGAATTCGTTTGCCGTTAGCTCGCCAAAGGGACACGCCGGAAAGGCGAGTTTCGGCCACCGAAGAAGCGGGAGATTCGAGATGTTTTCGCAGAATACGTTCCGCAGCGGAATCGTTGCTGGAGCATTGCTTGGATTGTGTTCGACGGCTGCCTTTGCCCAGCAAGAGCCTTGCATCGGCAATTCATCAGCCATCACTAGCCCCGCCGCGTTTGGCGGCCAGGCGATCAAGATGGGGGCGGAGATCGCTATCGACGAAATCAATGCCAAAGGTGGCGTGCTCGGCAAGCAGCTCCGCTTGGTTCAATACGATGATGCCGGTGCTCCTCCGCGCGGCGTGGACAATACGCGCAGGGTTGCGCTCTCCGACAAATGCGTTGCCATTCTCGGCGGATATCATTCTACGGTCGCGGTCGCACAGGCAGAGCCGGTGAACGAGATCGGCATTCCCTATGTCGGGGTGTTGGCTGCCAACACCAAGGCGATCGAAAACGGCCACAACCCGAACTTCATGTTCCGTGTGTCCGCGAAGGACAAATGGGTAGCTCGCTTCCTCGTGGAACAGGCGCTCAAGTCCTCGAAATCCGGAAAGATCGCGTTTCTCTACGAGAACACGGGCTGGGGCAATGGAGCGGTGCCCGACGTGAAGGACGCGATGGCCAAGGCCGGCAAGGATTTGGTCGCCGCAGAGACTTTCAACTGGGGCGATCAGGACATGACTCCTCAGATCATGCGCGCCCGCGATGCCGGTGCCGACCTGGTGTTGCTGTGGGCGCTGGATCGCGAAGGCAATCAGATCCTGCGATCGATGGACAAGGTAGGTTGGAAGCCCACGATCATCGGCGCATGGGGTATCGCCGGAAATCTCGGTGAGTTGGCGGGACCGCTCGCCAACGGCGTGGAGGTGATCCAGACCTATACTTTCATGGGTGCAATGGATCCGAAGAAGCAGGCGCTGTGGGACAAGCTCAAGGCGAAGTACGGCGTCAAGGATCCGTCGGATATCAAAATGGGATCGGGCGTCGCCAATGCTTATGACGCTGTTTTCATAATCGCAAAGGCCATCGAGAACGCCGGCTCCTACGACTGGAAGAAAGTCCGCGAGGCGCTTTACAGCGTAAACTACGATGGTCTCGTTGCCGATTATAAGCCGGCCTTCGATGCTTCCGACCCGGAACGTCAGGACGCTATCCTGCCGAACTATTACAAGCTGACGGTCTGGACCGACAGCAAGCTGCTTCCGATCGAGCAAACCACTTACGGCAAGACCAACTGACGGCAGTTTGCCTCGGTCGACGGCTATCGAAATAGCCATCATCAAGTCACGGCGCAGCGCCAGTCGGGCGCCCGCCGCGGCCACCACCACGGATACGACTTCGGGCGCGCATTTCGCGTCTCGGAATGGCCGGTTGCTGACATCACCCTGGTTCGAGCTTTTCGAGTGATTGATTGAGATCGTGACAGCGACATTTCAGTACATCCTGTCTGGCCTCGCCATCGGAGGCATCTACGCGCTCGTGGCGCTGGGTTTTCACATCATGTGGTCGGCCTCCAGGGCGGTGAATTTTGCGCATGGCGACACGTTGATGCTCGGCGCCGTTCTCGCCGTGCTTGGCGTGGATGCCGGAGTGCCGCTGCCGGTCGCCTGCCTGTTGGCCGTTATCGCAGGCGGAATATTCGGGGTGTTGCTTGAGCGCTTTGCCGTCCGGCCATTCGCCGCGACTACAACCTCGATCGGCTGGATGCTGACCACAATCGCCGTCGGCGTGATGATCGAGGCACTGGCGACGCTGCAGTTTGGCGGTTTTTCGCGGCCCTTGCCGTCACCTGGTGTGAAGAGCGCCGTCCATGTCTTCGGAGCCGGCGTTTATCCGCAGGAACTCGCCATCCCTGTTGTGGCAATCCTCGTGATGGTCGGTCTGAAGCTCATGCAGCGGCATACACTGATCGGCCGCGCCATGCAGGCGGTTGCGCATGACAAGCGAGCCGCGGCTCTTATGGGCATTAACGTCAACAGCATTGTGGCCTTCTCCTACGGTCTGGCATCGCTGTTGGGCGCTGCTGCCGGTGTGCTGGTGGCGCCCGTGATTCAGGTCTCCGCGAGTATGGGCGCGTTGCTGGGCCTCAAGGGTTTCGCGGTTGCGATCATCGGCGGCATCACCAGTGCGCCCGGGGTGGTCATTGTCGGGCTCGGCTTCGGCATCATGGAAAAATTCGTCGAAGGCTACATCTCGACGGCTGCCCGCGAAATCATCGGCTTCGGTGTCATGATCCTGGTGCTGTTGGCCTTTCCGCACGGCCTGTTCGGCAAACGCGAGGTCCTCAAGGTATGAGGTACCTCGTTCCTCTCGGCTTTCTCGTCTTTGCCCTCATCCTTGCAGCCGTGCCGCTGATGGCCGGTAACGAGTATGCGCTGCGGCTTTTCATGTTGTTTCTAATCTACGGCATGATTGCAGTAGGTCTGAATGTTCTGGTGGGTTTGACAGGCCTGGTTTCGTTGGGGCAGGCGGGCCTGTTCGCGCTTGGATCTTATACAGGAGCGATCCTCGCCACGCGGCTCGGCTTTGACATCATTGCATCTTGTGTCGGCGCGGCAATCCTGTCCGCGGCGTTCGGCGTGTTGCTCGCCTATCCGACGGTACGGGTCAAAGGCGTCTATCTCGCCGTCGTCACGATCGCTTTCGGCATCATTGTTGAGAACGTCGCGATTGAATGGCAATCGTTGACCGGAGGCACCATGGGCCTCACTTCAATTCCCCGGCCAAATGTTTTCGGTATCAAACTCTCGGGTTTTGCTTTCTACGTCGTGCTGGCCGTCACCCTGTTTGTCTTCACGCTGCTCATCCACAATCTGAAAATATCGCGCTACGGGAGGACGATGCTCGCTGTCTCTCAAAGCGAGACCGCATCGCGCGCTCTTGGAATCAATCCCACCGCCATGCGAACGCTGGCCTTTGTGGTGGCGTCCGTGACGGCCGGCATCGCAGGTACCTTTTACGCCTTTCTGAATTCCTATATATCGCCGGACATATTCACATTCTCCGACAGTGTACGCTTTTTGCTGATGGTGATCCTCGGCGGCGCCGGATCGACTTTCGGGCCGATCCTCGGCGCATACATTCTGACTTACCTGCCGGAATCTCTGCAGCAATTCCAACTCTGGCAGAAGTTTGCCTATGGTGCGCTGCTGCTGCTGGTGATGTTTGCGTTGCCGCGCGGGGTCCTCGGCACCTTGCGGCTGGCGTTCGATCGTTTGCGGCCGGCTGACCCAGTTCCGGGTGTTGCCGAAGGCCTCCCCGTCGAGACGACGCTACGCCACGAGAGGGAAATGTTAACAGCCGAGCTGGTGGCCAATGCTCTTACCGTGCGTTTCGGCGGGTTGAACGCCCTATCGAACGTCTCATTGCGCGTGAAGGGCGGCGAGATCCACGCTTTGATCGGCCCGAACGGCGCAGGCAAGTCCACTTTCGTTAACACGATTTCGGGCTTCTATCTGCCAGATGAAGGCCGTTGCGAACTCGACGGCGTCGAACTTACAGGCCGGCGTTCGGTTGAGATCGCGCGGCTCGGGCTCGCGCGCACGTTTCAGAACACCGAACTGTTCGGCGAGCTGAGCGTGCTTGAAAATGTCATGGTGGGTTACGACCAGCGCCTGTCCTATGGCCTCTTTCATGCCCTGCTGCGGACCCCGCGCATGCTGCGCGAGGAATATGAGTGCCGTCGGGTCGCGATCGGTCTGCTCGGCTTCGTCGGTCTTTCTCGGTATGCCAACGAGGCCGCGCGTTTCCTTCCCTTCGGTCTGCAACGGCGTCTGGAGATTGCGCGGGCGCTCGCCGGAAAGCCTCGGCTCCTGCTGCTCGATGAGCCGGCGGCGGGGCTGACAACACAGGAAATCGACGATCTCGAAGCGATGATTCGACAGATCGCGGGGCTCGGCATCTCGGTGCTGCTGATCGAGCATCATGTCGATTTTATCATGGCGCTGGCGGACACGGTCACGGTCCTGGATTACGGCCAGGTGATTGCCAGCGACAAACCCGCAGTGATCCAGAACGATCCGCGCGTAATCGAGGCTTATTTCGGAACTTCGCCGGAACGCGCTGAGACTGCCGCATGAGTGAGGTTCTGCTCGATATCCTCAACTTGGAACTGCGCTACGGCGCTGCGATTGCCGTGCGGGATATCTCGCTGAGCGTCAAGCGTGGCCAGCTCGTCGCCGTCATCGGCAACAATGGCGCCGGCAAGTCCTCGATGGTACGCGGCGCCACCGGTCTTGTGCGTCCTTCTGGTGGCCAGGTCTATTTCCGTGGCGAGGATACGACTGGCCTGAGTGCCGATCGCAAGGTGTCGCGTGGACTCGTCATGGTGCCCGAGGGACGTCTGCTGTTTCCGGATCAGACAGTCGAAGACAACCTGATCCTTGGCGCCTACCTGCACGGCGGCCTTAAGCATCAGGCGTCCCGATCAGCCCTCGAGAAAATTATCGAACTGTTTCCGCGTCTCAAAGAGCGCCTGAATCAACAGGCGGGAAGTATGTCGGGCGGCGAACAGCAGATGCTCGCCATTGCACGCGGACTAATGGCTCAGCCGGAACTGCTTATCGTTGATGAGCTTTCGCTTGGGCTCGCGCCGAAGATTGTCGATCAATTGATGAGGGCGCTGACCATTCTCAACAAGGAGGGCCTGACCATACTGCTCGTCGAGCAACTTGCATCGTACGCGCTGGCGATCGCCGATTACGGGTTCGTCATCGCCAACGGACGAATTGCGCGTGAGGGACCGAGTTCGGTGCTGTCTCGCGATCCCGAGGTAATGGAAGCGTTCCTCGGCAAGAAGAAGTCAACAATCTCAACACCAAAGCCAAAGGAGTAACCATGGCTCAACGCGTGATCGATCTCAGCCTGACCATCGAAGACAACATGCCGGCTCATAAGCTCTTTCAGCGGCCCGTAATCGCGCTGCACATGAGCCATGAAAGCACCAAGGCGCAGAACCTTGGGGTACCCGGCGACGCGATGACATTTCAGACTAATTTCATCGCCATGCTGGACCACGTTGGAACACACGTCGACGCTTATCGGCATGTGAATCCGAAGGGAGCACCTGTCGACGAAATGCCGCTTGATACCTTCATGGGCAAGGCGATTTGCTTCGACTTGCAGCACATTCCCGATCTCGGCGACATCACCGTCGCAGATATGGAAGCAGCAGAGAAGAAAGCCGGCGTGAAGGTCGATGGCCACATCGTTCTGTTATGCACCGGCTTTCACAAGCGCAACTATCCGGGCATGGATTCGGTCTGGAAAAATCCGTTGCTGACGGTCGAGGCTACCAAGTGGCTCCACGATCGTGGATCGAAGATGCACGGTGTGGAGGGACCTTCGACCGACAAGCCCACCGACAACATCTTTGCGCAGCATCGCCTGTGTCGTGACCTTGGCATCAGCCACTGGGAATGGCTGGTCAATCTCGAGGAACTGCTCGGTAAAGGTGAATTCCAGTTCTTCGGCGTGCCGCTCAAGTTCAAAGGCGGTTCCGGCTCACCTGTTCGGGCTTTCGCCCTATTGAACTAACGCCCGGGCGCCGAAGGCGCAGCCAAGAGGCTCTTCCGGACAGCCTTGCACGAAGGTTGTCCGGAATTCTTTTCCGGCCAAAGAGGTGGATCTGATGTCGGCTGAATTCGATACAATGAGCGCGATGGAGATGCGCCGTCGCATTGCGGCCAAGGAAATATCGCCGGTGGAACTGACCCGACGTGCGTTGACGAAAGCCGAAGCAACGCAGTCGTCGCTCAACGCGTTTTATCTTCTCATGCCGGAAGAAGCTCTCGCAGCGGCAAAGGTTGCGGAAGATGCCGTTATGAAAGGCGCGCCGCTCGGTGCCATCCACGGGATTCCATTTTCCGCCAAGGATCTCATGGCGGTCAAAGGCGTCGGTTACGCTTCCGGCTCGCGCACGATGAAATCCAATGTTGCGACGGTCGACGCGCCTGCAGTGGAGCGAGCCAAAGCCGCGGGCGGCATTTTGATCGGCAAGACCACGACGAGCGAGTTCGGGTGCAAGCCAGTCGGAGACAGTCCGCTCACAGGCATCACCCGCAACCCATGGAATCTGGCCAAAACGCCGGGCGGTTCGAGTGCAGGGGCGGCAGCTTCGGTAGCGGCCGGCATCACGCCCTTCGCACTCGGCACGGATGGGGGAGGGTCAGTCCGTATCCCGGCTGCATTCACGGGATTGGCGGGGTTAAAAGGACAATTCGGTCGCGTGCCTGTCTGGCCGACATCCGCGACGCCGACGCTCGCCCATGTCGGCCCCCTTGCGAGATCGGTAAAGGACGCTGCGTTGCTTTTCTCGGTCATCGCCGGTCTGGACCGCCGTGACCCATTCGCCGTTGCCGGGCCTGTGCCGGATGTATTGGGCGCCGCACGCGCATCCGTGACCAATATGAGAATAGCGTACAGCACGACGTTGGGGTACGCGCGGCCGGATCCTGAAGTGGTGAAACTCACTGACCGTGCGGCGCGTATATTTGAGGACCTCGGTTGCGACGTCGAACTCGTTGAGAGCGTCTTTGCAACCGATCCAGCCGATCTTTGGACGGCAGAATTCTATGCTGGAGTTGGCATTCGGTTGCGATCCTTCATGGAGAATCAGCGTGAACTTCTGGACCCGGCGGTCGCCGAGGTGCTTGAACCGGCGCTGTCGCAAGACATGCGCGACTATTACACCA
>JAQGKC010000334.1 GCA_028290305.1 Bradyrhizobium sp. | reverse complement strand
GGCACTTCATACGGAACATCGTGTTTACCTGCCTTCCTTTCAAAGCCCGATTTCAGATCACGGTATTGTTCCGACATTTGTTCGAGCATGGAGCGCTGGACCGCCATTTCCTATTCTTTTGCGGACCGTTTCTGACCCATCACTTAGAATGGATACTGAACAGCTCTTTTTCGAGGCGCTATTCGAGCGAGATCGCTTTCTATCTGCTTCTCTGCGGGTATCGGACGGAAGCACTGACCCTCTTCCGTCGGCTGGAATGGCGCCGCGCCGACCATTTAATTGGACTCGCGCTCGAAGGAAGTGGGATGGTCGGTAACGGCTATTCGATGGACCTGCTGACGCAGATCCACGATCTGGACTGGGCCAAAATCGTCAACAGAGCGCCCGAATTCCGCAGCTTCGTCCGCTTGATGCTTGAGCACCGGAATTTCCAATACGAAGAACGCGCGTTTCAGGGGCACATCGATTCCGGCAACATCCCGCACGACGTTCCAGTCGAACAGTACATACCGTACTTCTTCAGAGATCGAGAGGTGATTGACCGTTTGATGCAAGACCTCAATCTCTCGGATCAGGCCGGCATACTTAAATTTTTGGACGAGGCCGGCCAATACTGGGAGCGCCTTCCTGAGCACCAACCGGATCGCGCTCTTTGTCTCGATATCTACCTATTTTATGCATACCGACATCTGCTGCTCAGGACCTATCACAACGGTGAGGGTGATCGGGTTCCTTTGGTCTATCGTCGGTGCATGGACACGCAGCGGCGCCTGCGTCAGTCGTTGCCTGCTCCTTCTGCCGAATTGAAACGTGTGCTGGATGGCATCGGCGTAAAGTTGCCTGATGTGAGGTTGCTGTCACCGGACTGGAGCGCGCTGATCGGGCACAATGGTCACCTTAACGTGCATCTGATGATGCGAAAGATGGGGTGGTGGCAGGGGTCGCCCGTGCTGCTGGCGTACAAGGACAGAATTGCCAATAAGACATTTTTGTCCTTGTTCAGCGAACTGTGCCCGACCCTGACTCTCGGCGAGAACGTCCCGGCGGGAGCGTGGTTTGAACTCGCGAGCCTCACGCCATTCATGAGCGACTCCCACCAGGCGTTCGAGTTCGACGACGGTCGAACCGTGTACTGGAATGACGCCGGCGCAATGGCGCTGCAAAAATGGGAACAGGAAAAAAGGGGCTTTCCGCTACGCGACATCTATGACGCAAGGTTACGGTTGGACGATCGTGCCGAGACGCTGTTTCAGTCGTTGCGGCGGAAGTGGAGGATGGGCCCGGACGATTGGCACGTTTGCCTGCACATGCGCGATGCCGAGGCGCGGGGCGAGACCCTCGGCGTCGGCGAATCGATACGAAGCACCGCAATGGGCAATTACCTCGATACTATTCGCTATATCACGGCCATGGGGGGATGGGTGATCAGAATGGGCGGCCGCAAAGCGCCGCCGCTTCCGGAGATGCCGCGGGTCATCGACTATGCACGTAGCGAGGATCAGGCGCCGGAGATGGATATCCATCTTGTTCGCCGTGCGCGAATGTTCATTGGCACGACGTCCGGTTTTGCCTATGTGGCGTCGAGCTTCGGCATTCCGACGGCGATGGTGAATGCACTGAGCTCCGTCGGATTGCTGTGGTCCGAGGATACGCGCTTTGCCCTCAAGCCGGTACACACACGCGAGGGGCGGATGCTGTCGTTCGGCGACGTGACTTCGGAGCGATGGCGCTGGGCATTTCCGACCTACGAAACGGTGACGAGTGCCGGCCTCATCGTCAGCGAAAGCAGCTCCGATGAAATTCTCGAAACGACCAAGGAAGTCCTGGATCTTTCCTCGGGGAGCAAGCCCACGATCGCGCCGGTCGATGATGCCTGGGAAAGGTGCTTGAACATTCCGGGCTTCTTCGGCAGCTCGCGGCCCGCCCGCTATTTCCTGGAAAAGTATTCGGTTTCCCTCATGGCCGAAACCTGAAGCGAGACCGACGCCGATGAACGTTGCGCAGCCTTCTCTCACATTCGATCAGTCACACGCTTCGCCGCTACGCTATCGCGCGGATATCGATGGTCTGCGCGCGGTCGCGATTCTGCCGGTCCTCGCCTATCACGCATTTCCGAGATTGGTCCCCGGCGGGTTCATCGGCGTCGACATTTTCTTCGTCATCTCGGGCTACCTGATCACGGGCATCATCCATCAGCAGATGCTCGCTAAGACGTTCAGCATCACTGATTTTTATGCCCGCCGGATTCGGCGCATCTTTCCGGCCCTGATTACAGTTGTCCTCGTCACTTTTCTGATCGGGTGGTATGTGCTGCCGCCGCTCGACTTGAAATCGCTCGGCACCAATATTGCCGGCGGTGCCCTATTCGCTCAGAATTTCGTTCTTTTGGGTCAGGTGGGATATTTCGATCTCGCAGCGGAGAAGAAGCCGCTCTTGCACCTGTGGTCGCTCGGTATCGAGGAACAATATTACATCGTCTGGCCGCTGCTGCTGATGCTAATTGGTCGGTGGCGGTGGAGGCGGCTCGCTGTGACCGCGGCGTTGGCTGCGGCATCGTTTGTGGCCTGCGTCGTCGTCAGCGCTCGCGCGCCGGATTATGCGTTCTATCTCCCAGTGACGCGGGCGTGGGAATTGTTGGTCGGATCGGGGCTCGCGCTGTGGCACAATGGCAGACCCGCAGACGCCCAGACGGCGGGGCGGACTATTCGGATGTATCGTGAGGCCATCGGTGGCTGCGCCCTGCTGGCGATCGCGGTCGCCCTGTGGCGATTCAACCCTCGAACTCCCTATCCGGGATATTACACGCTGTTGCCCGTGCTTGGGGCCGCGATACTGCTCGGAACAAGCGGAACACTCGTTCACCGCCACGTCCTCTCGGCCTGGCCGACCGTGTTGGTAGGATTGATCAGCTACCCGCTCTATCTCTGGCACTTTCCCCTGATGGCGTTCACGCGCATCCGTTTCTTTGACGGCGTCCCGTTTCAAATAATGGGCGGTATCCTCATTGCCAGCGTTATTCTCGCGTGGCTGACCTATCAGTTCATCGAGCGGCCAATCCGTTTTGGCAAACAGTACGGAGCCTACAAGGTCGGAGCGTTGGTCGGCGGCATGACCCTCCTGGGCGCGGTGGGGCTGGTGGCCGATCAGACCAAAGGGTTTCCAAGCCGCATTCCCGAAAGCATCCGGGGCTTCATGCTGACCGGCGAAGAAACCGCCTTCCGCTGGCGCGCCGGCAAATGCCTGTTGCTGCCCGAACAAAGCGCCGCGGATTTCGCCGCGGAGTGCAGCGGTGACGGCCGCCATCCGCTCGTCGTGGTCTGGGGAGACTCCTACGCGGCATCGCTTTATCCAGGTCTCTTGCACTTCGGTGCCGAACGTGGCTTCGATGTTGCCGAATTCACGGCCTCGGCCTGCGCGCCCCTGATGGGTTACGTCAATTCGGAGCGGCGATTTTGCAAGGGAGCGAACGATTTCATCATCGAGCGTCTGGCCGCTCTGAAACCGGAGGCGGTCATATTCTACTCGACCTGGAGCTACGGTGAGGAGGTTCTTCACAACGGGCTCGAACGAACCGTCGAGCAGCTAAAAGCCCTCAACATCCGACAAATCCTGTTGTTGGGGCCTCCGGCGACCTGGAAAGGCGACGGCTTGCCTGCCAATGTCCTTGATTACTACTTTCAAAATCGCTCGCTGTTGCCAGAGCGCACCTGGTACCGATCGAACGATGCATGGACCAGGCCGTTGGATGAGTATTTGAAAGCGCAGGCCAGGAGTGTGGGGATCGCCTATGTTTCCGCTCGACAGTTGATGTGTAATGATGATGGATGCTTGGCGCGCTTCGGACCGAACGGGTCCGAGCTGACGGCCTACGACACCGGCCATCTGACCTATCCCGGCTCGCTCTTTATCGCCCAACACGCTCTGGACGCCCTGCCCGGTTTCGATCACTAGGGGAGGGCGGAGCTGAGTGACAAGCAGCATCGTGAATTGTCAAAAGTGAGCGCGGCGTTGAACGGCCCGGTGCCGCAGACACAAGACATCGGCATCCGGCGAAAGAACCGGATCTATCTTGCGTCCGTTGCTGGGCTCGTCGGGCTTACCCTTGCGCTTTGCGCGCTATTCCTAAGCTGGCAGGGAGGGGATCATTTTGCTGCGATAACCCGCAGCGGGAAGTTGTCCTGGTATCAAAACCTCGCTGGCGACTATGTGACTGAAATTCAGGATCAAGACTTGTTCTTTCATAATATTGGCCGCTCGATCGACCAAGTGCGGCGGGCGGACGTCGTGATTCTTGGATCCTCGCTCGTTTCCTTTGCGGTGAGTGCTGAAATTATTGGTGAGCGTCTCGAAAAGCGAAATAGATTGAAATTCTATAACATGGCTTTCGTCGGCGTCGCGAGCGGGGAGTTCTCGCGGCAGATCATCGAGAAGTTTGGTCTTCATCCGCGGCTCTGGGTCATCAATGCCGATGACGGCGGCGGCGGCGGCAATTTCTTCAGCCGCAATTTGACGCGCGCATTCGGTGCAGATGTCCGTCCGATTCCCGCCGCGCAGCACGGCCGGCTCGGGGCCTATTTGGATGTCATACGCCGCAATCTGCGCTGGAGGTTTGAGCGTGATACGACGGGACTGCGGAGCCGGATTGCCCCGCCGAAGGCAAGCCTCATTCCGGGGTTCGACCGCAGCGACGAAACCGGCGCTGCCGACATGAGCTCGTTTCCGGGTTTTCTCGCGAACGGCAATCCCACGGTGAGGATGACCCGCGATCCGGACTGTCACACCTCGCCGGAAGTGATTGCCAACGCGCGTGACTTCGTGCGTTCCCTCGGCGCGCCGGTTGTTCTCACACTGGTTCCCAATTTTCACGGCTGTCTGACCCAGATGCGCGAGATCGCGAAGGCCATCGACGTCGAAGTTGCTAGTCCTGCGCGAAC
>JAQGKC010000315.1 GCA_028290305.1 Bradyrhizobium sp. | reverse complement strand
GCGTCGGCTGGTATTCGAAGCCCGCATGCGCGCTATAGCCTGGCAGGGTGCCGGATACGTTGTCGAAGGGGGCAAAAGGGCCGCCGATGCCGGAATTGTATTTCAAGGTGTCGAAACCTGCATAGACGGTGAGGGGCAACCCGTGCGCATTCCTGAAGTCGTAGCCGACCTGCACGCCTTCGTAAGAGAGCGAGGGGCCGAACGCTCCATACCGGTTGATGCCGTTCATGCTCAAACCCGAGCCGTTCAAACCCATGCCGTTCAAACCCAAGCCGCCGCCTTCGCCGCCGACAAACCAGCCGTTCGGGAAATTGGTGCGCGGAGAGGAACTGCCGTCGAAGCCCGGAAAGTTGCCATAACTGTTCGCGCTCGAGCCGGCGGTGAGATTGCCGCCGAAGCCCATGGGCCAGCCCGGGATCCAATATGAGACAGGGGCGGACTGGGCAGCGGCGGATTGGGCATGGGCCGTTCGCCCGCCCAGACAGAGCGCCGCCAACAGCAATGCGAGACCTAACCTGCTTGAGAAACCGGACATCCGCGCCACCATCACGTGTCCGCAAATTATACGGTCTGGATATCAAAAACGCCAGAGGGGGCGCGGCGGGGCGGATGAGCGCAAGCATCATCGTCATTCACCGACTATAACGTGGCGGCGGATGACGCCTTCTCATTTAGTCCGTCCTATGGCTCTGCGCGAGCCAGCCAGAAAATCCGACCACCCTTTGCGGGGTCATTGATCGAATGCGCGATGAGTTCGAAACCGGAGCCTGCCAATAAGGCCTCATATTCGGACCCATCGAGGCTTGCATGGTAGAGAGGATCGCCCCGATAGGAGCCCAACGCCTCGCCATGAGCAGAGGCGGCATTGAACATCAGAAGTGCGCCTGGCGCCGCATGCGCGGCAAATATGCCAAACATCGTCCGCTGGTCTTCGTGCCGGAGATGAAAGAAGCTATCCCAGGCCAATATCCCGCCAAATCGCTGGCCAAGGGCCAAGGACCGCATATCGCCGACGATCCATTCCTGATCCGGCATCCTGGTTCGGCATAGCGAGATGAGCGTTGGCGAACCATCCACGCCGGTGACGCGAAAGCCCCGCGCCACCATGTGAAGCGCAACCGGCGAGCCGCCTCCACAGCCAAGATCGAGAACAGTCGCGCCCTGCGGAAGCAGACCAAGAAAGCGCTCGACAAAAGGCTGATCAATCCAATCTGCAGCACGGCGATCAGCGTCCCACGACAATGCATGGCGCTCATAATGATCTACAATCCGGCTTGCAGCGTCTTCCATGGAACCCCCGTGCCATGCTGAATGGTCAAATGGATCCGGACATCGATCTCTTGATCGATGGACACGCACCCGATCAAGGTGTGGCCCTTTTTATCGCCGCCCCGGATGAAGGTTGGTTCAGGGTCACTCAATTGGCGGAAACCGCAGAGCCACCGGATCATTCCCGTAGTTGTACGTGGCGTCAAATTAAGATCTTAGCGGCACAAATCAAATTAGACTGGAATCAGCGGCGGCCACGAGCTTTCGTTTTTCGGGCACAAGGGATTTTCGAGATGTTCTCGCGAAGCAATGCGGTCGCACGGGCGGCGCTGGCGCAGGTCGCAGCAATCAGCAAGTCGCAAGGGGTGATCGAGTTCAATCTGGACGGCACGGTCATCACGGCAAACGAAAATTTTCTGAAAACGCTCGGTTATTCACTTGGCGAGATCCAGGGCAAGCATCACAGCATATTCGTCGAGCCGGCGATGCGCGAAAGCGCCGCGTACCGTGAATTCTGGGCGAAGCTCAAGCAGGGAGAATCCCAGGCCGCCGAGTACAAGCGCATCGGCAAGGGCGGCAAGGAGGTCTGGATTCAGGCCTCTTACAATCCCATACTCGACGGCAATGGCAAGGTCTATCGAGTCATCAAGTTTGCAACGGACATAACTGCGGAGAAACTCGCCAGCATGGAAAATGCTGGAATGATTGCGGCCATCGGCCGGGCGCAGGCGGTCATCGCGTTCAAGCTGGATGGCACGGTCATCACGGCAAACGAAAATTTCCTGAAAACGCTCGGTTATTCGCTCGGCGAGATCCAGGGCAAGCATCACAGCATGTTTGTCGAGCCGACGACGCGCGACAGCGCCGCATACCGTGAATTCTGGGCAAGCCTCAACCGGGGCGAATACCAGTCGGCGGAATACAAGCGGATCGGCAAGGGCGGCAAGGAGGTCTGGATTCTGGCGTCCTACAACCCGATCCTTGATGAAAAGGGCAAGCCCTTCAAGGTCGTGAAGTTCGCAACCGACGTCACCGAGCAGAAGCTGCGGACGGCCGATCTGGCGGGCCAGATTGCCGCGATCGGAAAGTCGCAGGCGGTGATCGAATTCAACATGGATGGGTCCATCCTGACGGCGAACGAAAACTTTCTGACCGCGCTGGGCTATTCGCTTGGCGAGATCCAGGGCAAGCAGCACAGCATGTTTGTCGATCCCGCCGATCGCGATAGCGCGGCATACCGCGAGTTCTGGGCAAATCTGAACGCCGGCAAGTACCAGGCAGGAGAATTCAAACGTATCGGCAAGGGAGGGCGGGAAGTCTGGATACAGGCATCCTACAACCCGATCCTCGATCTGAACGGCAAGCCGTTTAAGGTCGTCAAATACGCGGCAGACACCACGGTTCAGGTGATCGCCCGCAAGAGGGCCGAAAGCGTGCGCGGCATGATGGAGACGGTCGCGGCAGGCGCTGAGGAATTGAACGCCTCGGTGCGCGAAATCTCCGAGACGATGACCAAGTCCAGGCAGACCGCGTCGGAGGCGGTTGTCAGGGTGGATACGGCGGATCAACAGGCACAACGACTTAGCGCGGCAAGCGAAGCGATGGGCGGCATCGTCGAGCTGATCGGAAATATCACCGGCCAGATCAATCTGCTGGCTCTTAACGCCACGATCGAGTCCGCACGGGCCGGCGAGGCCGGCAGAGGGTTTGCGGTTGTTGCTTCCGAGGTGAAGAGTCTCGCCAACCAAGCGAAGCAGGCCACCGACAAGATCGGGCAGGAAATCGGGAACCTCAACGCCATCTCCGCCGACGTGGTCGGTGCGCTCACCGCGATCAAGCAGTCGATTCAGGAAGTCAGCGAGTATGTGACGTCGACCGCCGCAGCGGTCGAGGAGCAGAGCACGGTAACGGGCGAGATGTCATCGAGCATGCAGCGCGCCGCCGCGGAAGCTGCCGGCACCGGACGATAACCAATCGCGAGACTGAAGCGTGGTGTAATCCCTCATGGTGAGGAGGCGTCAACGGGTCCGCGCATAGCGCGGCCCGATGATAAACTCCGCGCCGTCTCTGGACGATGCGTTCGCATCGCCAGGAGAACCATGCGGCCCCGGTGCGGATTCCGGACCTTATCCTTCCCGGTGTACGTCGGCATGTCTCAGAGGTGCCGGAATGCTGACAATTCAGTATTTGCTTTCACTTCGGGACGTTGCCGGCTCTTTTCGCATCAGGAAATCGCGGCAGGCGTGTGGCGGTACCGTGTGACATTGTGGGGCTGTTGCAGCGAGGCGCCGCCGGATAGAAGCTGGTCCGCAACCGCCTCGATCGCGTAGCTCCATGAGTCTTTCCACCCCTTTTATCCGCCGTCCGGTAGCCACCACGCTGCTGTCGCTCGGACTTGTGGCGGCCGGTGCCGTCGCATTTTTCAAGCTACCGGTCTCGCCGCTGCCCGATGTCGACATTCCGACCATTTCCGTGCAAGCGACCTTGCCCGGCGCCAGTCCTGTAGATGTCGCCACCACGGTCGCAAGCCCGCTCGAGCGTCACCTTGGCCAGATCGCCGATGTCACCGAAATGACGTCGGCGAGCTCGCTTGGTTCCGCTCGCATCAATCTTCAGTTCAATATCGATCGCAGCATCAACGGCGCCGCGCGTGACGTGCAGGCGGCAATCAATGCAGCGCGCGCCGACCTGCCGACCAATCTGCGGAGCAATCCCACCTACCGCAAGTTCAATCCAGCCTCGGCGCCGATCCTGATCTACACCTTGACGTCGGATACGCTGATGCCTGCCGAGCTCTATGACGCCGCCTCCACCGTGCTCGCCCAGAAGCTGTCGCAGGTCGAGGGGGTCGGCGAAGTCGCCGTGAGCGGCGGATCGCTGCCTGCCGTGCGCGTCGAGCTGATCCCTCCGGCGCTTTACAAATATGGCATCGGCCTGGAGGACGTCCGCGCCGCGCTCGGCAGCGCCAACGCACACAGTCCGAAAGGCGGAATCGACGTTGGGAGCCAGCGCCACCAGATCTATTCCAACGATCAGGCCAGAAAGGCGGAGGACTACAAGTCACTGATCGTTGCTTACCGCAACGGCGCCGCGATACGCCTCGCAGACGTTGGCGATGTCATCGATTCCGTGGAAAACGTGCGCGCGCTGGGCCTTTCCAACGGCAAGCCGGCGGTCATGATGATCGTATACCGGCAGCCCGGCGCCAATATCATCCAGATGGTCGATCGCGTGAAGATGCTGATGCCGCAGTTGCGGGCCTCGGTCTCGCCCGCCCTTGATATCAATCTCGCAGTCGATCGTTCAAAGACGATCCGGGCGTCGCTGCGGGACGTCGAGATCACGCTTGTGATCGCCGTAGCCCTGGTGATTCTCGTGGTGTTCGCGTTCCTGCGCAACGTGCGTGCCACGCTGGTACCGGTGGTGGCGGTGTCGGTGTCGCTGGTTGCGACGTTTGCCGTCATGTACTTGCTGGGTTACAGCCTCGACATCTTCTCACTGATGGCGCTTACGGTTGCGACCGGATTCGTGGTGGACGACGCCATCGTCGTGCTGGAAAATATCACCCGCTACATGGATGCGGGAAAGTCGCGGCTGGATGCCACGCTGCTTGGAGCCCGCGAGGTCGGCTTTACCGTTCTGTCGATGAGCGTGTCATTGATCGCGGTCTTTGTTCCGATCCTGCTCATGGGCGGCCTGGTCGGTCGCCTGTTTCGTGAATTCGCCATGACGGTCGCGATTGCCATCGCGATCTCGCTCGTCATCTCGCTGACGACGACGCCGATGATGTGCGCGGTGTTGTTGCGTGGAGATCGCGGCCAGCCGCACGGACGGATCTATCGGGCCAGCGAGCGTATCTTCGAGGTCATGTTGAACGGCTATCGGTGGACGCTCGCGGTCGCGTTGCGTCACCCGCGCTCGGTGATGCTGATCCTGGCCGCGACCCTCGGCCTCAACTTTTATCTCTACGGGGTCGTTCCAAAGGGCTTCGTCCCGCAGCAGGATACTGGATTGTTGATCGGATCGATCCAGGCCGATCAACATATCTCGTTTCAATCGATGCGGCAGAAGCTCACGCAGTTCATCGATATCGTCAAAAGCGATCCGGCGGTCGACACCGCCGTCGGTTTCACCGGCGGGAGCGGTCCGGGCCCGGGCGGCTCGACCAATACCGGCACGGTGTTCGCATCGCTGAAACCGCTTGGCGAACGCAAAATGCCGGCCGATCGGGTGATCGGCCGGCTGCGGGGTGAACTCGCGGCCGTGGCGGGCGCGACGTTGTTTCTGCAGTCGATCGGCGATCTCGGCGCCGGAGGGCGTTCGGGCAATGCGGCGTATCAATACACGCTGCAGGGCTCGACATTCGATGAGCTCAATGAATGGACACCAAAGCTCGTCGCTGCGCTTCAAACCGAGCAGGTTCTTGCCGACGTCAGCAGCGATCAGCAGAACAAGGCCCTGCAATCCAATGTGATGATCGATCGCGATGCCGCCTCCCGCCTCGGAATTACGGTCAGCCAGATCGACAATACGCTCTACGATGCTTTTGGGCAGCGACAGGTCTCGACGATCTATGTCGCGCGCAACCAGTATCGTGTGATCATGGAGGTTGCGCCCCCCTACTGGCAGAATCCGCAGACGTTGAACGAGGTCTATGTCAGCACCTCGGGCGGATCCGCAAGCGGTTCACAAACCACCAACGCGGTGGCCGGAACGGTCGTTTCGCCCTCGCAGAAGACCTCGATCGGTTCGGTGGCAGCAAATGCGGTACGAAATCTCGCGACCAACTCGATCGGCGCGGCCGGCAAGGGGGGCTCGTCGACCGGAACAGCCGTCAGCACCAGTTCAGAGACGATGATCCCACTGTCCAGTGTCGCGCGGTTTGCACAGGGCGAGACGCCGCTGGTCGTAAACCATCAGGATCTTCTGGTCGCCAGCACAGTCTCCTTCAATCTCCCGACGGGTGTATCGCTGAGCACGGCGGTTACGGCAATCGAGACGACCATGAGCCGGATCGGCATGCCGACGGGCATTCACGGTGAGTTTGCCGGAGCCGCCAAGATCTTCCGGCAATCGCTGGCGAGCGAGCCGTTTCTCATCATGGCTGCACTGGCGACCATCTACATCTCGCTCGGCGTGCTTTACGAGAGCTACATTCATCCGCTCACGATCCTGTCCACTCTGCCCTCGGCCGGCGTTGGCGCGGTGCTGGCGCTGATGCTGTTTCGCACGGAATTCGACATTATCGCGATGATCGGCGTGATCCTCCTGGTCGGTATCGTGAAGAAGAACGCCATCATGATGATCGACTTCGCGCTCGACGCCGAGCGTCAGCGCGGGCTGGCTTCCGCCGACGCCATCTTTGAAGCCTGTTTGATGCGCTTCCGGCCGATCATGATGACCACCATGGCCGCCCTGTTCGCCGCGGTGCCGCTGATGATCGGCATGGGTGAGGGCAGCGAGTTCCGCCAGCCGCTGGGCATTGCCATCTTCGGCGGGCTGATCCTGAGCCAGATCCTGACGCTCTATACCACGCCGGTCGTCTATCTCTATCTCGATCGCCTCAGGCACTGGAGCCGAAGGCGAAGACAGGGCCGCGCATAGCGTTCGGTGACAAGCTCTCGTCGTCGAGCCCATCTTGGTGAAGAGAAAGGCCGTCGCACGACCGCTTCGGGTCTACCACGCTCAACAGACACCCCCGGTGTTCGTCGGCATGTCCAAACGTGCCATGAAGAGAGGTGCCGAGACTTTATAGAACGAACGCTCCAGCCCGACGGGCAAATCGGTCGGCGAGCGATGCAGCCGAACGGCGGCATCTCGTTCTTGGCATCCGACTGGAATTGACCGGCGGAGCTCGTAGGGCGCGTACTCACAACTCGAACTCGATTGGTGCGGGCTTGGCCAATCTCCGCGATGCCCCCGGTCGTAACCAAAATCCGCATCGGACGCGATGTCACATTATCGGAAGTCCTCGATCCGCCCATTTCAACCGGCAACGGCCTCGTGGACAGGGAAAAGCGACCCGCAGAAGGGTTCGAACCGCTCGGCGGCGGAACGTTTACGACGTGAACGTTCGGGTATTCCGCAGCCGTTTTTAGCGCAGGAGCTAGAGTTCCGGCATTCCATTGACGTCCGGTCTGGGTGACGAAGAGCTTCCCGCGGCTGAAGATCGTGTTCATCGAGGGCGGCTTCGGCTGGATTGCGTCGGCGATATGGCGGATGGATCGGCATTTCGACCGCTTCCGCAGCGAGGTGCCGCATTTGAAGCGCCGGCCGTCCGAATATGTCCGCGAGCAGTTCTGGTTCACGACCCAGCCGATCGACGAGCCCGACGAGGCCAGGCATCTGCGTTCGCTGATCGAATGGATCGGCGTCGACCGGCTGCTGTTCTCGTCGGACTATCCGCATTGGGATTTCGACGATCCGCGCTTCGCCTTCAAGACGCCGCTGACGGAACCGGAGCGGGCCAAGATATTCAACGGCAACGTCCGCGCGCTCTATAAGTTGTAGCGCGATGGTCCGTCACATCGTCGCCCGCACCACGGAGATCCCGCCAGGCGGCAACAAGGTCGTCGGCATCGACGGCCGCGATATCGTCGTGTTCCACGTCAATGGCGAGTTCTTCGCGCTATTGAACCGCTGCCCGCATGAGGGCGCCCCGCTCGACAAGGCCGCCTGCGTGGCGCGATTGACCTCGCCGGAGCCCGGAATCTACCAGCGCTCGCGGGTCGGCGAATTGCTGCGCTGTCCATGGCACGGCTTGGAATTCGACATGCGCAACGGCCAGTCCTGGTTCGCCCCGAAACGGGTCAAGGTCCGCGCCTTTCCGGTCGCGGTCGAAAGCGGCGAAGATCTGGCGAAAGGACCTTATATCGCCGAAACCTTCCCGGTGCATGTCGAGGACTCGTATGTGATCGTGGAAACTTGACGCCGTTCACTCGCCTTACGCAAAACGCGTGCTATAAGCCCGCCCGCGGATCATGAAGGGGCTTGAGCTGATGTCGAAGCAGTCGATGCGGGAAGAGGCCGAACGGCTGATCCGCGAAACCATGGAAAAGAAGGCTCTCGTCATCAAGCAGGGCAAGACCCGGGTCGAGGCGGTCTGCGGCAAATGCGGGGCGCCGAATCGTCTGACGGCCGAACGCGGCGAGGCGAGGGTGAAATTTACTTGCAAGGAATGTGGCCACAAGCAGGAGACGCTGTGAGGCGCTTGTGACGTCGTCTGTTTAAACGCCTGTTATTTGGAGACTTCGCAGACGTTTGGTGTGGCTTGCCCCGATCAGGCCGGCATTGCGCGTCGAGACCGCGCGCCACCAGGACTGTAGCGAACGGCGGTCGCAGGCGAGCTTGACGCTCATGCCCTCGGCGAATCTGATCCAGTCGGCGAAGCGGTGGCTCGGCACCGCGATCACGACGGGGATGTCGGCGCCCAGCGCCCGCTCGATCAGGAAGGACAGGCCTCTGCCTTCGCGCTACTGCCGCCCGAAGCGGTTGATGATCACGAGGTCCGCGCCTGTTTCGATCGCGCCCGCGATCCGTGTTCCGGCTTCGAGAAGACGCCCGACGTCGAGCCGGCAACCGGTTGCGCAGCGGCCGAGGTCCTGCGTGAGCGGCAGCTGTTCGCC
>JAQGKC010000307.1 GCA_028290305.1 Bradyrhizobium sp. | reverse complement strand
CGCGAACATCTGGCCGAAACCGCGCCTCATGTCCTCGATTACGCCGTCGAACTGATCATGGACGGGAGGAATTTCAAGCGGCCGGTGAACTATGCACTGGTGCGCGTCGATCCCCCCAGCGGAGTGGAAATTGATCTAAAGCGTCGTCCATTCGTCGTGATCGATCCCCGTGCAGGACACGGACCTGGAATCGGCGGCTTCAAGGCCGACAGCGAAATCGGCGTTGCCATGAAGGCCGGTCATCCCTGTTATTTCATTGGCTTCCTGCCTGAACCAATGCCGGGGCAGACGATCGAGGATATCGCGCGAGCCGAAGCCGCTTTCATCGAGAAGGTCATCGCGTTGCATCCGGATGCGGACGGAAAGCCGAGCGTAATCGGCAACTGCCAAGCCGGATGGGCGGTCATGATCCTGGCTTCTCTGAGGCCGGAATTGTTCGGCCCGCTCATCATCGCTGGCGCCCCGCTTTCCTACTGGGCCGGTGTGCGCGGCCAGTATCCGATGCGCTATTCAGGCGGCTTATTGGGCGGAAGCTGGTTGACTGCGCTCACCAGCGATCTCAGTGGCGGCAAGTTCGATGGCGCCTGGCTGGTCCAAAACTTCGAGAACATGAATCCCTCGAATACATTCTGGACCAAGCAATACAACGTCTATTCGAAAATCGATACCGAGGCGGATCGTTATCTCGAGTTCGAGCGCTGGTGGGGCGGACATGTCAACCTGAATGCCGATGAGATCCAGTTCATCGTCGACGAGCTGTTCATCGGCAACAATCTGGCCGCGGGACATATCAAGACATCCGACGGCGAGGTCGTTGATCTTCGGAAGATCAGTTCGCCGATCGTCGTGTTCTGCTCAAAAGGTGACAATATCACACCGCCGCAGCAGGCGCTCGGTTGGATTCTCGATCTCTATAGCGACGTCGACGAGATCCGGGCCTACGGTCAAACCGTCGTCTACACCGTTCACGAAACGGTCGGTCACCTCGGAATATTCGTGTCCGGTGGCGTCGCCAGGAAGGAGCACAGCGAATTCTCGAGCAACATCGACCTGATCGATGTTCTCCCGCCCGGGCTTTACGAGGCGACCTTCGAAGCCAAATCCGCCGATACGACCAATGCAGAGCTTGCGGGCGGGAAGTGGGTTATGCGCTGCGAGCAGCGCACCTTGGACGACATTCGGGCCATGGGCGGCAACACTGCTGAAGATGAACGGCGGTTTGCGACCGCCGCTCGCGTCTCCGAGATCAATCTCGCCAACTACCGGAATTTCGTGCAGCCGTGGGTCCGCGCTGCGGTTGCTCCGCAAATGGCGGAGTGGCTACGCAAGTGCCATCCGCTCCGTGTATCGTACGAGGCTTTCGGCAGAGACAGCGCGGCCATGAAGGGCGTGGCCGACATGGCCGACAATATTCGCGAGCACCGCACGCCGGCACCAAACGACAATCCATTCCTGGCCCTCCAGGAGGTCATCTCGAAGAACGTCGTCAACGTTCTCGACAGGTGGCGCGACGCGCAGGAAGCCGTCAGCGAGTCGCTTTTTCTCAACATCTATGGATCACCGGCGCTACAGGCGGCAGTCGGAATCAACCCGGATGCGGAAGTGTCGCCCAAGCCAGAGATGCCGTCGGAGCATCGCAGACGTCTCGAGGCGCGCATCGCGGAGCTGAGGTCGCAGATCGGCGCTGGCGGTCTCAGGGAATGCGTCATTCGCGGGCTGCTTTACGTCGGCATGGCGAGGGCAATGGTGGATGAGCGGAGCCTGGAGGCACTGCGGCGCGCTCGCGCGGATGACGCCGGCTCGCGCCTCACACTTGCCGAGTTCAAGACGGTCGTGCGCGAACAGTTCTTTATGCTGCTTCTGGAACCGGAGGCGAGCCTCGCCGCGATCCCGAAACTGCTGCCGGCAAGCGAAGACGAACGTCGAGCCGGTTTGGCGGTCATTCGCGGTGTGCTCTCCGCAAGTGCGGAAGTATCCGGCGAAACCGCCCAGCGGCTTGATCGGATGACGCAGCTGTTCGGCGTCGCCGGCGAACCGCAGGCCAAGGCATCATAGGCCTTTGCAATGTGGGAGTTGAAGATGAGCGTTGCATCCATGAAAGCGGACGAAACCAAGCCTGGCGCGAAATATGATCGTCTCATCGCAGCCGCGAAAGCGCTTCCCCCGGCGGCGACCATCGTTGTGCATCCCTGCGACGAAAGCTCGCTCCGCGGTGTGGCCGACGCCGCGGGAGCCGGCATCATCAAGCCGATACTTGTCGGCCCGTCGGCGAAGATCAGGGCCGTTGCCCTCAATCACAACATCGATATCGGCGGGTTTGAGCTGGTGGACGCTGCCCATAGCGAGGCCGCCGCGGCAAAGGCCGTCGAGCTGATACACGCTGCCAAGGGCGAGATGCTGATGAAGGGGAGCCTTCACACCGACGAGCTCATGCGAAGCGTCACGGCAAAGATCGGCGGACTGCGCACGGACAGGCGTGTCAGTCACGTGTTTGTAATGGATGTCCCGGCTTACCGCGAGACGCTGTTTATCACCGACGCCGCGATCAACATATTCCCGGACCTCGATGCCAAGCGCGACATCGTACAGAATGCAATTGATCTCTATACGCAGGCAGGCTTTGGCACATTGCCCAGGGTCGCCATCCTCTCGGCGGTCGAGACCGTCACGTCCAAGATACCGTCGACCATCGAGGCGGCTGCGCTCTGCAAGATGGCGGATCGCGGGCAGATCACGGGCGGGCTGCTCGATGGGCCACTTGCGTTCGACAATGCGATCGACATGGAAGCGGCAAGGGTCAAGGGTATAAAGTCAGAAGTCGCGGGCCGCGCCCAGATACTGGTGGTGCCGGATCTTGAATCCGGCAACATGCTCGCGAAAAATCTGGCCTATTTTGCGAAGGCAGACGGCGCCGGCATCGTTCTGGGCGCGCGTGTTCCGGTCGTGCTGACCTCGCGCGCGGATACACCGAGAGCCCGGATGGCGTCCTGCGCCGTCGCCACTCTTTTTGCCGACGGGCGCAAACGTCGCGCGCAGACAGCCGTCGCGTGACCGCCATGGATACGATCCTGGTCGCCAATGCCGGCTCATCGAGTGTGAAGTTCCAGGTCTTTGCGCTGGAAGGCGAGGGCGGGCTCCGACGAGAGATCAAGGGCAAGGTGGACGGCATCGGCAGCCGTCCGCGGCTACGCGCCACCGGCGCAACAGGCGACACATTGGCGGACCGGGCATATCCGATCGAGAGTGTTCCAGACGTTCCGGCGGCGCTGATGCTCGCGGGCGGCTGGCTGCGGGATGAACTTCAAGTGAATCCGCTCGCCGTCGGTCATCGAGTCGTGCACGGCGGTCCCGACTATGACCGCGCCGTGCTGATCGACCATGGCGTGATTGCACGGTTAGAGCGCTTCACCGCGCTCGCACCGCTGCACCAGCCCCACAACCTGGCTCCGATCCGCTCTCTGCTGGCCAATTTTCCCGCTCTGCCCCAGGTCGCCTGCTTCGACACGGCCTTTCACCGTAACCACGACGAGGTTGCCGACCACTACGCCATACCCCGCCGGCTGCACGACGAGGGAGTTCGGCGTTATGGATTTCACGGTCTTTCCTATGAATACATCGTGAAGACCTTGCCGCAGGTCGCGCCCGATATTGCCGAGGCACGGGTCATCGTCGCCCATCTGGGCAGTGGCGCCTCCATGTGCGCGATCCATCGCGGGCGCAGCGTGGAGAGCACGATGGGCTTTACGGCTCTCGATGGACTGCCGATGGGAACACGGACCGGCCAGATCGATCCCGGCGTTATTCTGTATCTTATGACGGCAAAGGGCATGTCGCCCACCGAGGTGCAGGCGTTTCTCTATCGGGACTGCGGACTGAAGGCACTGTCAGGCGTAAGCAACGACATGCGGGAGCTTCAAGCCTCCGGCGATGCTCGCGCGGCATTTGCAATCGACCATTTTGTATACCGGGTAGCATTATATGCCGGAATGCTGGCGGCTGCATTGCAGGGCGTCGATGCGTTCGTATTTACCGCTGGCATCGGCGAAAACTCGGCCAGCATTCGCGCAAAAATTGCTGAGCGGCTCGAATGGCTCGGCGTCGCCCTCGATCCAGATGAAAATGCCAGGCATTCGCTCCTGATCTCGCGTTCTGGCAGCCGCATTCCCGTCTACGTCGTGAGAACAGATGAAGAGCGGATGATTGCGCAGCACACCTTGTCGCTACTGTCGAATCGCGGCTCGTCGACCTTCAAACGTGAGAGGGCGTCATGACAATTCCCGTATTTCCGGAAACGAAGGTCGCGCTGCAGGGGCGAAAAGGGCTCATCGTCGGCATCGCCAATGATCAGTCCATCGCCTGGGGATGTGCAAAGGCGTTCAGGGCACTGGGTGCGGAACTTGCAGTAACGTATCTCAATGACCGTGCGAGGAAGCATGTCGAACCGCTGGCGAAGGAGCTCGAAGCGCCGATTTTCATGCCGCTGGATGTGAATACCGAAGGACAAACGGAACAGGTATTCGAGCGTATCGAGAAGGATTGGGGCCGGCTTGATTTTCTGCTCCACTCGATCGCCTTCTCCCCGAAAGAGGCGCTGCATGGGCGCGTGGTTGATGTTCAGCGCGACGGTTTCCTCAAGACGATGGACGTTTCCTGCTGGTCGTTCATGAGGATGGCGCATCTGGCGGAGCCACTGATGAAGAACGGCGGCACCCTCTTCACCATGACCTATTACGGCAGCCAGATGGTGGTGCAGAACTACAACGTCATGGGCGTGGCGAAGGCTGCACTGGAAGCTGCAGTCCGCTACATCGCAGCCGAGCTCGGTCCCAAAGGCATCCGGGTGCACGCGATTTCCCCGGGGCCGCTGGCGACACGCGCGGCTTCAGGTATCCCCGACTTCGACGAGTTAATGGACAAGGCACAGTCCAAGGCTCCCACCCGAAGCCTCGTGAGCATCGACGACGTCGGTGCGGCGACCGCGTTTCTGGCGCTCGACGGTGCAAAGCTGATTACCGGTGACGTCACGTATATCGACGGCGGATATCACATTATCGACTAGGGAAGAAGGTCGTTCTCTCGAACCTCGTACAGCGGTCCCAGCGCCGGAGGTACCGATATGTTGCGGCAATATCTTGTGGGCGCCGCCGCGAGCGTCTGCAACATTGCAGTTCACGCCTTGGTAATGGTAGCCGTGATCAAGGTGACACGTATCGCGGATGAGTTGGTGACTTCACGTCAAACGCTTCGATTGATCGCCGTCATGACTGCCACCGTGGCGGTGTTGATGATCGCGCACCTGGCCGAAGTACTCGTTTGGTCGTTGATCTACGCGATTGCAAGTGCCGCGCCTGCGGGTACCGATCTTATCTATTTCGCCTTCGTGAACTACACGACTCTCGGCTACGGCGACGTGACGCCGGTCGAGCGCTGGCATCTGCTTGGGCCCATGACCGCGATGAACGGCGTCCTCATGTTCGGCTGGTCGACGGCCGTGATTTTCGAGGTATTGAGGATGACGCTGATGGCGGGCGGCAACGAAGCGGAAGTAGGAGAGAAACGCTGGTGGCCTGAGTAGTCCGGGCCTGCAGCTGAGTGACACAACCGATCCGGCCCGATGCCTTCCAAGTGTTTGATGGCCGCGCCACAATGAACGAGCGCCCTTGATCTGCATCAAGCTCACCGCCGGATCCATCGCCAACCTCGCGTCTGCGCCCCGGAGTGGCCCCCAGGGGACTGCGTTGAAGTGCGGTTCGCTCCGGGAGCGGATTTGGAGGACCCAGGGAGATAAGAAATGAAACTCTCAATCGCATTGTCGGCGCTCCTGGTGGCCGGCTTCGTAGCCGCGAGCACGGAACGGGCTGGCGCCGCCGTCGTATACTGCCAATATGTCGGCTATCCCGTTGATTGCACCGTCAGAGCGGGGGTCGTGTTACGCCCACGGCCGGTCGCGCGCGCGGTAGCGACCCCCGGCGTCGGTGCCCCAGGAACGACTACAAATCGTGGTGGTCCGGTGGATCGCGTCGGACGGCGCTGATCGCGCCTTCTCCGCGGTAAGAACGCCATGTCGTCGATCGTTCGACGATTGAGACTGTGAGCCAGGCGGACCGTTCGAGCCGAGACAGAATCATGCACGCGTTCGACCCGACGCGGGCACCAACAGCGTCAGACGCCGAGGCCCAGGCCGCTGGCATAGAACGGCGTATGGGCGCACCGAACGGCGTCAAGAGCGGCGCGCAGGACGCACAGAACGGTGTAACCGAACGAAGAGTATCGGACAAGATGACCCTAAGCTCCAGTCTCGACCGACACACAGCCGCACGGGTAAACAGATAATCCGCCGGCCTTCTCTGGAGGCGGGGTTGCGACCAACGCTTGCCACGCTGTACCGCTCGCCTCGTGGTCGATGGAGCAACGCATGCCCCTCGCGCGATATTTTTTCTTTGTTGGTGGAGTATTGCTCGCGATGCTGCTCGTCCTGGATGCCTGTCTCCCGAAAATCCCATTGGCGGATAGGGCAAATGCCAATTTGCCCATCATCCGCATTCATTCCGATCGGAAATGGCCGGAGCGCGTCGTCTATGACATGAGCCTCCCGACGATCATTCCTGCGCAGATCGTGAATCGCAAAGTCAACGTTGCGGCCCAGACAACGGTCGCTGACGTCGCTATCAAGGCAAAGGAATGGGAGGCATTTGCGCCGGTCAAACAATCGGACGGCAAGCAGCAGGTGCAACCATCCAGTCCAAAAAAACAAAAACCGAAGCTGCAACGCCAAAGCAGAATTGCAAACAAGCACACGGTGCCGCGTTGGTTCCTGGCAGCGCGGCAATCGCAATTTGGCTGGTTCGCCAACGGCATTTGGTGATGAAGCGAATTGGCATGCTCGAAGCGTCTTGGGTCGCGCGTTTAAAGCTGGTTAAATCGGAGATATCCAGCTCGCAAAAAAACCGGACAGCGCCTGGCTCAGGTTCGCGAGAGCTGACGGAATCAGCAACGGCTGACGACCGGGCGGTCTATGCTGCGCGGCCTGCCACCGCTATTGGGGGCTACCAGGCCCGAGAGAAGACCTGGTTCTGCGACGGGGAACTTCGGAATTATGGTCGATTTCCTTCGATGAGTGCCCGTTGCGGTCCGGCGCGGCCGCCTGGCGCCGCGTCATCTCTGCCGCAAGCTGTGGCGTGCTAGTCAAGAGCAACGGGAGCCGAGGTCAGGCGATCCTCGGTACATCCTCTATGTTGCGATCCGTTCGGCATTCTCGAAGACCAAAGAAGATGGTTCGATCTGGAGCGGTCACTGGATCGACCCCGAACAACCATTCATCCGACCAGATCGTGTTGCTGGAACTGGAAACGAACGGCTATCAGGCCGTGAAGCGCCTGAGTCTTCCTCGATCCGCATGCCGAAGCTAATTGTCTGCATGCATCCACATGCGCCTACTCAGCTGAGCGCTGCTCGCCGACTGGGATGGCGAGTTCAAAAATGGAGCCGTCGGAATCGGACTTGACAAGCCGCAATTTGCCGCCGTGGTTTTCGATCACAGTAGAACAGATAGCCAGCCCCAATCCCATCCCGCCAGATTTCGTCGTGAAGAACGGATCGAAGATGCGCTCTCGATCCTCGACCGGAATTCCGGGTCCGGAGTCTTGGACCGACAGCAATACGGTCGCGCGACCGTCGAAACTCGTTGTGAGCCGCAGACGTCGTGCTTCAGGAACTACCGAGCTCATTGCGTCGATCGCGTTTTTGGCGAGGTTCAAAAGTACCTGCTGGAGTTGCAGGCCGTCTAGACGTACGTCGGGAAGATCGTCTTGAAACTCTGGGGTGACGGATACTTCGTTGATTTGAAGGTCGTGTTGCAGCAATCTCAGTGTTGCCTGAGTAACATCCTCGATGCGTGTCCGCGCCGGTTAGATCAGTTGATTTTTTCGATAGTTCGCGAACGCTCGAAATGATTGCACCGGAACGAAGGCTTCCGGTCTCTATGTCAGTAAGGATCGCGCGCATTTCTTCCAGTTCGCGAGGGTCCGAGCGCAGCTGAGGGAGGGCTGTGCTGCCATCAAGTGCGATGGCTCCAAAGGCGTCCTCAGCTCATGGGCGATACTGGCCGTGACAGCGTCCACGCTCAAGAGCCGGTTAGTGCGTTCTCGATGCCGCCTATCCACCGAACACCGCGATCAAGTTGATCCTCGACAATCATTCCGCGCACATATCGAAAGAAACCAGAGCTTGGCTCGCCGCTCGACCAAACGGACGCTTCGAGCTCACCTTCACCCCCAAGCATGGCTCATGGCTCAATCTCATCGAGGGATTCTTCTCCAAATTCGCGCGGTCGGTCCTGCGCCACCTCCGGGTCACCTCATAACACGAACTCAAAGAGCGCATTATGGCCGGC